>NZ_WCIN01000039.1:8072-165469 GCF_009025755.1 Klebsiella sp. RCJ4 | reverse complement strand
ATCCGCCGGGTCGACGTTGATGCCTTCGAAATAGAACGGCTCCATATCGATAACTTCAGACGCCATTTCATAGCCCAGACCTTCACGGGCGGCGTTAACCAGCACGCCGTTGTCCTGGTCGATTGTCCAGGTGAACAGCGCGCCCAGGCCGAGGCTGGCGGCGTATTCGCCCTTGGCTTTCACCGTGCGCGGCGTATCCAGGGACATGAACAGTTTGCTGTCAGGGTTGTAGAGGTAGTCCGCGTCGGCAACCTTGTCGGTGTAGACGTTGAAGCCGTTACGGCCTTTCTGGTTTTCCAGATCCAGGTAGTTATAAATGATGTCGTACCATTCGGTGGTACCCGATTCGAAGGAGCCGACGGTGGTACCGGTGCCCGGGTTATAGGTGCCTTTCAGCGGGGACAGGGATTCCAGCTCCGCGTTGCGCTCGTTACGGGTGTAGGCAGCGTAACCAATGTTGATGCGCTCTGCCGGGAAGCCTTCGGACAGCAGATGGCCGACAACGGTATCCACCCCCCAGCCGCCTTCTTCCAGCGCCTTCAGGTTGGTGTGGTGGGTCACGCTCTCCGCCCACGGGGTACCGAAGAAGTCATAGGTCATGACGTTGATACCGTAAAGGCCCGCTTTCAGCAGCGCATTGACGTTGGAGTAGCCGAGCGTCTTGACCACTGCGGAGCTGGCAATGGAGATTTTGACGTTGCTCAGGCCTGCGGCGTCCAGCTGCTTACGCAGTTCGCCAATCAGCAGGGCGTAGTTCTCGCCGTCTTCCGGGCCGTACGGGTTGCCAGCGCCTTCGGCGTTCGGATATTCCCAGTCAATGTCCACTTCGCTGAACATCGGGAACTGCTTGAATAGTTTTACCACGCCTTTGGCAAAGACCTTACGCGAGGCGTCAGACGCGGCGGTTTCATGGAAACCGTTACTCATACTCCAGCCGCCGATGCTCATGGACAGCACCAGGTCGTGGCCCTGCTGCTTCGCTTTGGCCTGCAGATCGCGCAGGCCGCCGAGCAGGCCCTTAGTATTACTCTGGGTCACGGTCTTCGGATCGACATCCCAGCCGCTGACGGTATGGCCAACGTTAACGTAAGACTGGAAGTCGCCCCACGGGTCGAGGAAGGTGGGCTCGTACTTCACTTTTCCGCACTGATCGGCACCTTCGGCAACCACGTCGCGCCACAGGTTGTCTACTTTGTGGAAGCCGGTCACGCCGACGAAACCGACGATGATTTTGTCGTAGGCGGTAGGAGAAACGTTGGCCAGGTCGTAGCCGCGACCGCGGTTATCTTTTGAATCATCGCCCTGCAGACGACCATCGTACTGTGACCAGTCGGTGTAGTAGCCGAAGACTTTGGGTTTGGTGGTGGAAGCTTTGTATTTGTTATAGACCGGTTTAGCGACGCGAGCGGAGGTATAGCTGTATGCGCTCACTTCTGTTGCCGGGTTAAAGCCGTCTGCGGCGTTGCTGGTTTCGGTCAGCGTATCGCCTTGAATCAATTTGCTGGTAGCCATTTTTAATTTCCTTTTAAGTTTGAAAAATTGTCGCAGTTCGTTCTGCCGGGCCAATAATCCAATCCTTACGAGGCGATGGCTAATCACAAAACATCACGTTTTCGATACAGACTTCACGCTAATTTATGAGGCTAAAATGATAGTAATAATCTCCGGCTCATCAGCAGGTAAACGCATCTCATCAAAACGGGATTAAAACATCAGCAGCATAGTAAATATCATTAATCACCTAGTTAAATATCATTTAACTTACATGAGATTATGTGATTAAGCTCTCACCATCAAATGACATTACAATAATACGGATGACAAGTAATAGATTAAGACAATTCTCGTACAATATATTTAACGCAAGCAAACAGGATCATATCTAAAGGACGACAATATGAAAACTTATCTCATCAACGACAATTGCGTTTATAATGAAGGAAAGTATGAACTGAGAACCGCTTCCAACTCAAAGGTCATTAAAATGACGGCAATGAGGGCGAAGTGTCTTAGCTTCATCATCGAAAATGCTGATATGGATATTATTGAGCGCCAAAAAATAACCACAGAGTTATGGGGAAGTCGTAGCCATTTTGTCAATGATGCAAATTTAACGCAAATACTCTACCTGATCAGACGAGATCTGAAGTCGCTTGGAATAAACGATCTCTTTATCACCATCCCAAGACAAGGCATTCAAGTTAATAAAGAGATCCCTATTAAAGCAATGGAAAGCAAGAAGAAAGAAAACAAACGACAGGTTTTCAGAAAGACGCTGGCAGCATTAACCACGGTCTTTTCTGTCACCCTCGGTACAGTGATGTATTTGCATATTCATTAATTCAAGGAGAGAAAAAATGAACCCAATCATTGATGGCATTTTGGCGATGGAAGGTGGTTACAGCCTGAACCCGAAAGATAAAGGTGGTGCAACCAACTGGGGAATCACTGAGGCGACAGCCCGGGCCCATGGTTATACCGGTGAGATGATCAACCTGACGCGAACTGAAGCATTTTCTATTCTCGAAGAAGATTATTGGATTAAACCCGGCTTCGAGCAGATATCAACACTCTCCTGGCCCATTTCCTTTGAACTCTGCGATGCCGCAGTCAATATTGGCCCCCACTATCCCTGCGTGTGGCTACAGCGCTGGCTAAATGCACTAAATCGGGAAGAAAGAAGCTACCAGGATATCAAAACCGATGGCAAGATTGGCCCCCGAACGCTCGCGGCCCTCAAGCATTTTCTGACCTTACGGGGTAAGCAGGGGGAGGAGGTATTAGTCAAAGCGCTCAACTGTAGCCAGGGCGCCTACTACCTGGATATCACTGAAAAAAATAGACAAAATGAAGAGTTCATTTTTGGCTGGATGAAAGCCAGAGTCAAATAACACGATTATTTAATTATAGCTAATAAAAGACTCAGGGATGAGCCTTTTATCATGATCTATATACATTAAATATGTAGTTAATGTATTTTTGCGTCATCCAGCGCTTTTTTAATTTTCTCGCCAAGAATTTTTAAAATCGGCCCTGCGAATACTCCGCCAAGACCGGCGGCGAGTAGCACCATATTAAAACTAAGCTCTTTTTCAATCGCTACAGCGCTGAGCAAAAAACTGGTAAAACAGGAAACCACCACCTGGGTCAAACAGTGCATGATTCCCTTATGGGAATGATCGTCACCCTCTTGCCTATCACGGCGGATAAGATAGCTAACAAATCCCCCCCAGGCGCCGGTAGCAATAATGGTGAACAATATTTCGACTTCCAGCAAAACGACTTCCGTGGTTTCGAGATGGTTGGGAATAGACATAGTACACTCCTTGATTAACTCATATAAAAAGGCACCACCAGAGTGTAGGTAGGTTGACTATTTTAAAATAATCAAAGAGTATCAAACCAAACCATATTTGATATAGTGTTTGAAAAGATACTCCTCAGCGACGAAATGATGACAGCGTGTGTAACCGGGAGACAACTTCGTTAATGATGGATATATTTTTACTATTTTTGTCCCATGATGCATAAATCTGTATAGATTTGAACGTAAGTTCAGGTGGCGGCTGAACAAACTTAATATCATATTTGCGCTGATTTTTATAAAAAAGTGCCAGCTTTAACGGCATTAATGCGATTAATGAGGTGCGTTCAATCATACTTAACATCCCATTGAGTGAATCGCTGCGATAGCCGATAATGCGCGATCCTTTATAATAAAAATTATCTTTAAAAAGGCCTTTATCATTTATAATCATCGGTGAATACCTACCCAGTTGATACATCGCGTGACGAGAAAAATAGAAATGATGTAATGAGATATGAGGTAAGGTACTCAGGATATGGTTGCTGGCGAAAATGCAAACAAAGCTCCTGAAGCTGTCGATAAGCTGATTATCAATTCCCGGGATATTCAACGGCTCGCTGCTAATCAGAAGATCGCATTCCGCAGTGAGTAGTAAATCAGCCAGCACCTCGCGGGAAAGGTTTCGTGATGAATAATGATTAAGTAACACGCGCTCAAAGATATCGTCTGCATAAAGCTGAGAGAGGTAGTAAGTCTCAACGATATCTCCGCCTAAAATAGTCATCCTGGCGTCAGCGTTATCTTTTTTGTCGGAAATAAATGTGCTCTCTACCAATTCCATCACCTGACGGAAATTTTGATAGATTTCAATCGCCTTCGCGGTAGGTAACAGACCATCCTTACCACGAACAAACAACTCTTCCTGATAATACCCTTGTAAACGGCGGAGCGCCAATGACACGGCAGAAGGGGTAATTCCAAGTTTTTTGGCTGCTTTAGCAGCATTTCCAGCCGAAATAACAGCGTCAAGAGTCTTGATTAAATTATAATCAAAATCCTTATTGGCACCTTTCGATCCCATCCGCTGTAGGCCTCTAAAAATGAAAAAAGCAATATAGATAATACTCAAAATAAATCAATTGTTAGCCCTGATAAATAATAGGTTAATTTAAATAGTGTAGAAGCCTGATAGAAAAAAGCCTGGGCACGAAGGCCCAGGCTTGAAGAAAGTCAGGAAATGAATAGCAATTAGCGCGTCAAATCATCGAAAAACTTCTTCACGCCATCGAAGAAACTTTTAGAGCGCGGACTGTTCTTCTCACCCGTTGGCCCACCAAAGCTCTCCTGAAGATCTTTCAGCAGCTGCTTTTGTTTATCGTTAAGGCCAACCGGTGTTTCAACCACCACGCGGCACAGCAGATCGCCCTGCGCACCGCCGCGCACGGATTTCACGCCTTTACCGCGCATCCGGAACAGCTTACCTGTCTGCGTCTCGCCCGGCACTTTAAGATTTACACGACCGTCCAGCGTCGGAACCTCAATTTCTCCGCCGAGAGCGGCCATGGTGAAGTTAATCGGGACTTCGCAGTACAGATTATTTCCTTCACGCTCGAATATGGCGTGCTGCTTAACCTGAACCTGTACATACAGATCGCCAGCCGGTGCGCCATGCTCGCCCGCTTCACCTTCACCTGCCAGACGAATACGGTCGCCGGTATCGACGCCCGCCGGGATTTTAACCGACAGCGTTTTGGTTTTCTCAACGCGACCATGACCGTGGCATTTATTGCACGGATCTTTAATCAGCGTACCGCGCCCCTGGCAATGCGGACAGGTCTGCTGAACGGCGAAGAAACCCTGGCGCATCTGGACCTGGCCCGCACCGTGACAGGTTGGGCAAGTCTGCGGCTGGCTACCCGCTTTGGCTCCGCTGCCGTGGCAAACGTCGCACTCTTCCAGAGTCGGGATACGGATCTCTTTGGTTACGCCGCGAACGGCTTCTTCGAGCGTCAGATCCATGTTATAGCGCAGGTCCGAGCCGCGCGCTGCGCGCTGGCGACCGCGTCCGCCGCCAAAAATATCGCCGAAAACATCGCCAAAGATATCGCTGAAATCCGCGCCGCCGCCAAAACCACCGCCGCCGCCACCCATGCCGCCCTGCTCAAACGCGGCGTGACCGTACTGATCGTAGGCTGCACGCTTCTGGGCATCGGTCAGGATTTCATACGCTTCTTTGATTTCTTTAAATTTAGCTTCAGCCTCTTTATCACCCTGGTTACGGTCCGGGTGATACTTCATGGCCAGGCGCTTATACGCCTTTTTGATTTCACGCTCTTCCGCTGTTCTGGAAACGCCTAAAATCTCGTAATAGTCTTGCTTTGCCATTGGTGTTTTTCAGCCCCTTAACATGCGTGCACGGGCGGAGAGGAAACCTCTTCGCCCGTGCCAGTGTTTTACCCGTTCAAAGGGCGATTATTTTTTGTCTTTCACTTCTTCGAACTCAGCGTCAACAACATCGTCGTCCTTCGCGTTGCTCTCGGAAGCGTCAGCGCCGCCAGCCTGCTGCTGAGCGTGCTGCTGCTGAGCGATTTCCATCAGCTTCTGGGAAGCCTGGGCCAGCGCCTGCATTTTCGCTTCAATATCGGCTTTATCTTCACCTTTCAGCGAAGTTTCCAGCGCAGTCAGCGCAGACTCGATAGCGGTTTTATCGTCAGCCGGCAGTTTATCGCCTGCTTCCTCAACCTGCTTACGCGTGCTGTGCAGCAGGTGGTCACCCTGGTTACGGGTCTGTACCAGTTCTTCAAACTTACGGTCAGCTTCTGCGTTAGCTTCAGCATCGCGTACCATTTTCTGAATTTCTTCTTCGTTCAGACCAGAAGAGGCTTTGATGGTGATCTTCTGCTCTTTACCGCTGTTTTTGTCTTTCGCGGACACATGCAGGATACCGTCAGCATCGATGTCGAAAGTCACTTCGATCTGAGGCATACCGCGCGGTGCCGGGTTGATACCATCCAGGTTGAACTGACCCAGAGATTTGTTATCCGATGCGCGTTTACGCTCACCCTGAATAACATGGATGGTTACCGCAGACTGGTTGTCTTCCGCAGTTGAGAACACCTGGCTGTGCTTGGTCGGGATGGTGGTGTTCTTATTGATCAGCGCAGTCATCACGCCGCCCATGGTTTCGATACCCAGAGACAGCGGGGTAACGTCCAGCAGCAGAACGTCTTTCACTTCCCCCGTCAGGACGCCGCCCTGAACAGCAGCGCCAATGGCAACGGCTTCGTCCGGGTTAACGTCTTTACGCGGCTCTTTACCGAAGAACTCAGCAACTTTTTTCTGCACCATCGGCATACGGGTCTGACCGCCGACCAGGATAACGTCCTGGATATCGGATACGGACAGGCCAGCATCCTGCAGAGCAACTTTCAGCGGCTCGATGGAACGGTTAACCAGATCTTCTACCAGGCTTTCCAGTTTCGCACGGGTCACTTTGATGTTCATATGTTTCGGACCGGTGGCATCTGCGGTGATGTACGGCAGATTCACGTCGGTCTGCTGAGCGGAAGAGAGTTCAATCTTCGCTTTCTCAGCGGCTTCTTTCAGGCGCTGCATCGCCAGCGGGTCGTTACGCAGGTCAATGCCCTGATCTTTCTTAAACTCGTCAACGAGGTAGTTGATCAGACGGGTATCGAAGTCTTCACCGCCCAGATGGGTATCACCGTTGGTCGCCAGAACTTCGAAGGTCTTTTCGCCGTCAACTTCGTCGATTTCGATAATGGAGATATCGAAGGTACCACCACCGAGGTCGTACACCGCGATAGTGCGGTTGCCGACTTCTTTATCCAGACCGTAAGCCAGCGCAGCGGCAGTCGGTTCGTTGATGATACGTTTGACTTCCAGACCTGCAATACGGCCGGCGTCTTTGGTTGCCTGACGCTGAGCATCGTTAAAGTAAGCAGGTACGGTGATAACCGCTTCAGTTACCGGTTCACCCAGGTAATCTTCAGCCGTTTTCTTCATTTTCTTCAGCACTTCGGCAGAGATCTGCGGCGGTGCGG
This sequence comes from Klebsiella sp. RCJ4, assembly GCF_009025755.1. NCBI lineage: Bacteria > Pseudomonadati > Pseudomonadota > Gammaproteobacteria > Enterobacterales > Enterobacteriaceae > Klebsiella > Klebsiella sp. RCJ4. Next base: position 158,101 of record NZ_WCIN01000039.1, on the reverse strand, counting down.
TTTTGGTGCCTTTCACATCAAGCCATGCGTCGCCATTGTCTGCGGCAACGATTTTGTACGGCATGATAGAAACGTCACGCTGGACTTCTTCGTCCTGGAAGCGGCGGCCAATCAGGCGTTTAATCGCAAACAGGGTATTTTGCGGGTTTGTCACTGCCTGACGTTTAGCCGGCTGACCAACCAGAGTTTCACCATCCTGGGTATAGGCAATGATAGAAGGCGTGGTGCGATCGCCTTCGGCGTTCTCCAGCACGCGTGCAGTAGTGCCATCCATAATCGCTACACAAGAGTTGGTAGTACCCAGGTCGATACCAATAATTTTACCCATCTAAACGTCTCCACTAAAAATTCAGTCAACATGTGGTTGTGAACCTGTAATAAGGGCGAAACGTGCGGTTTCAACTACCCAGACATCATTTTTTTTCAGGTTCATTCACTGCGGTTGACTACAAGATGGGGTCGCCCACCGCGGCATCAAGGGGGGATACAAAAAAATTTTTGCCCTGCCCGCGCCGTCGGGTGGCGAGCAGGCCTCATAAGCGGTCCGGAAAGCGGGCCTAAAAACGCACAAAACATAATTAACAATAATAATTAAAGTTAAATATATTCATAAAACAATTGACATAATCCGCAATGATTACGTGCTAAAGACAATAAAGCTCCGGTGATAAAATACGCCCCCGCTATGACACATCCAATATTCAGGAAATCCTCATGAAATCACTGATTCATATATCAGCAGGGTTATTTTTAAGCGCCGCCTTAATAACGTCAGCATCCGCTAACGATCATAAAATTTTAGGGATTGTCGCCATGCCGCGAAATGAGACTAACGATCTCACGCTGAAGCTACCGGTATGCCGGGTGATTAAGCGTATCCAGCTCACTGCCGATCGCGGCGATGTCCAGCTGTCAGGCGCGACGGTGTACTTTAAAGCCAGCAATAGCGCCAGCCAGAGCCTCAACGTTCCGTCAACCATCAAACAGGGGGCAACCACCGACTGGATTAACATTAATAGCGACAACGATAACAAGCGCTGCGTAAAAAAAATCGCTTTTTCTGGCCACACGATTAACTCTTCCGACATGGCCTCGCTAAAAATCATTGGCGACGATTAATATCACTGTTCACCTTATCTGGTATTTATGAAAATTAATTATCTGGATGATGAAGACCTCTCTTTTCTTCATCGCTGTAGCGAAGAGCATCTGGAAGCATTCACCCGAATTCTGACTCACAACGAAAATGGAAAGCCGCGTCTTTCAAGCACGCTATTGCGTAATCAAACTTTCCAGGCGATGGCAGGGCATCCCGAACGCTATCGTCGCAACTGGCAGCTCATTGCCGGCGAGCTCCAGCACTTTGGCGGCGACAGCATCGCCAACACGCTGCGTCGTCACGGAAAGTTCTACCGGGAAATTTTGCTGGATGTCTGCAAGCGGCTAAAAATCAAAGCCGATAAGCACACCTCTACGCCGGAAATAGAACTGCATCTTCTGGAGCACTTCCTGGAACACAGCTGGAAGAAGATGGACGATCGGCAGAAAGCTGACTTCTTCACTGCCGTTGAGTGCCGGGTCAACGAGCATAAAGCGTTACTTCCCCATCTGCTGCAGACAAATAAGCTGGCGCAGGGCGTCACCCACCTTCTGGAAATCCGGCTGGCGAAGATCCTGCGCACGCACGCCGCGGTTAGCGTCATCGGCCACGGTCTGGTTCGCGGCGCGGGGCTTGGCGGCCCCCTCGGCGCCGCGTTTAATGGCGTCAAAGCCGTGAGCGGCAGCGCTTATCGCGTGACCATCCCGGCCGTACTGCATATTGCCTGTTTACGGCAAATGACCAGACTTCATCAGGTGAAAAATGAAATTGGTGAAAAATACCCCGCCAGATCATAGACAGTTTCGCAGCACCTAATTATTATGCCGCGCCCCGTCGCTGAGAGGCGGGGAATGCTTCCCTTTCTAATCATTATTTTGAGGAATTATGGGCAACACTAAGTTGGCTAATCCGGCACCGCTGGGCCTTATGGGCTTCGGCATGACCACTATTCTGCTTAACCTGGCAAATAGCGGCCTGTTCGCGTTTGATGTAGCTATCCTGGCGATGGGCATTTTTTACGGCGGCATTGCGCAGATTTTTGCCGGCCTGCTGGAATTTAAAAAAGGCAACACTTTTGGCTTAACCGCATTTACGTCTTACGGCGCTTTTTGGCTGACGCTGGTTGCCATTCTTCTGATGCCGAAAATGGGCCTTGCAGAAGCACCCAACGCGCACTTCCTCGGTATGTACCTGGGACTATGGGGCGTTTTTACCCTGTTTATGTTCTTTGGCACCCTGAAAGCCGCGCGTATGCTGCAGTTTGTTTTCCTCAGTCTGACCGTGCTGTTCGCGCTGCTGGCGATTGGTCACCTGGCTGATAACGAAGGCATCGTTAAGATTGCGGGCTGGGTCGGTCTGGTCTGTGGCGCTAGCGCCATCTATCTGGCGATGGGTGAAGTGCTGAACGAGCAGTTTGGCCGCACCGTTCTGCCAATCGGCGAAAAGCATTAATTAACGTCGCCGCCCGTTCGCGAGCGGCGACGTGAGCCCTATCGATTTACGGCAGGCGCTGCAGTTCAGCTTTCGGCGCAGCGACCTGTTGTTCCAGCCCCTGGCGCAGCCAGATCCCCAGCCCCAATCCCATCAACGACAGTGCCAGCACGTACCACGCGGGCGCCATCGGCGAAACGCCCATCAGCATGGTCACCGCAATCGGCGTCAGACCGCCAAAGATGGCGTAAGAGACGTTATAAGAGAATGAGATACCGGTAAAACGCACTTCAGCCGGGAACGCGCGCACCATCACATACGGAACCGCCCCGACCACGCCGACGCACAGCCCCACCGCGCCGTAAAGCAGGAACAGGCGCTGCGGGCTATCGCCGGAAAGATGATAGAACGCCCAGCTTGCCGCCGCGAGGAATACGCTGCCGACAATAAACGTGCGGCTGGCGCCAAAACGGTCAGCGGCCAGCCCTGCCAGCAGGCAGCCGATACACAGCATGATGGTGGCAATACTGTTCGCCTGCAGGGTGGTTGCGGGGGCAAAACCGTAGTGCTTTTGCAGCCAGACCGGCGACATCAGGATCACCACCACCACGCCGGCGGATAAAAGCCAGGTCAGCAGCATTGAGACCACCACCGCTTTCTGATGCTTCAGCGCGACGGCTTTAACCGGCAGCTCCTGCGCTAATGCTTTACGCTGCTGCATTTCGAGGAAAATCGGCGTCTCCTGGAGCCAACGGCGCAGATACATGGCGACAAGACCAAACGCGCCGCCTAACAGGAACGGAATACGCCAGCCGCCATCGTGGATACCCTGAGGAGTCAGATGAGTATTAATCAGCGTCGCGACGACCGACCCCAGCAATATCCCCACCGTCAGGCCAGCGGTCAGCGTACCGCAGGCGATACCTATTCTTTTTTCCGGTACATGCTCCGCCACAAAGACCCAGGCGCCGGGGACTTCACCGCCAATCGCCGCCCCTTGCAGAATGCGCATAAGCAGCAGCAAAAGCGGCGCCACGATGCCTACCGACGCGTAGGTGGGCAGCAGGCCAATCGCCAGCGTAGGCAGCGCCATCAGTAAAATACTCAGGGTAAACATCTTCTTACGCCCGACCAGATCGCCAAAATGGGCCATAATGATGCCGCCAAGAGGACGAGCTAAATAGCCCGCCGCAAAAATGCCGAAGGTCTGCACCTGGCGCAGCCATTCCGGAATATCGGCCGGGAAAAATAGCTCGCCGACAACGGCGGCGAAGAAGACAAAGATAATGAAATCGTAAAACTCCAGCGCGCCGCCGAGGGCGGCCAGCGTCAGCGTTTTATAATCCTGTCGATTCAGAGGTCGGGTGTAGTGTGACATAACGGGCAATCATCCAGAGGTATGAAGATATTCTACGCACGGTGTAAAGTAAAAAACACTATATCGTAAATAAAACAACACACCACTGGTGATGCAGGTTATATCAGGAATACGGTAAATTCAGGATAATGTTTCACGCCTGGCGCTTTTAGGACGGAAAGCTGCTACTACTTCGCCGTTTGTTTCCACATAAGGCCCCTCAAGCAGCTGTACACAATACGGTACACTCGCGAAAACGCCGTGCACCAGCACGTTACCTTCCGCATCTTTCACGCCTTCCAGCGTTTCCTCAATCGCCTTTGGCTGCCCGGGCAGGTTAAGGATCAGCGCCTGCTTGCGGATAACGCCAACCTGACGAGACAGAATGGCCGTCGGCACAAAGTGCAGGCTCACCTGGCGCATTTGCTCACCAAAGCCGGGCATCACCCGATCGGCAATCGCCAGCGTCGCATCCGGGGTGACATCACGGCGGGCCGGGCCCGTGCCGCCGGTCGTCAGGACCAGGTGGCAGCCCATTTCATCGACCAGTTCACAGAGGGTTTGCTCGATAATAACCTGTTCATCCGGGATCAAGCGGGTTTGCAATTCGAAAGGCGTGGAGAGCGCACGGGCCAGCCACGCTTCAAGCGCGGGAATGCCTTTATCCTGATAGACGCCGCTGGAGGCGCGATCGGAAATGGAAACTAAGCCGATTCGTAAGGTGTTCATGATTATTCCGTTCAAACAGTATTAATAGACAGAATAATACACCGAGGGGAGCAAGGCAGACAGTTTAATGTGGCCGACGGGCGCCGGCCACATGGGGTATTACAGCAGATCGCCGATCATTTTTTCCAGTTTTTCCTGGTCGATCGCAAACTTGCGGATACCTTCCGCCAGTTTATCTACCGCCATCGGATCCTGGTTGTGCTGCCACAGGAATTCAGATTCGGTGATACGCGCCGGACGCGCTTTAACTTCGCCGCTGAAGGCCAGTTTGCGTTCGATGGCGCCTTCGCTTTCCGCCAGCTCTTTCAGCAGCGCAGGAGCGATAGTCAGACGGTCACAGCCGGCCAGTTCGAGGATCTCGCCGAGGTTACGGAAGCTTGCGCCCATAACCACCGTTTCGTAACCGTGCTGTTTGTAGTATTCGTAGATTTCGCTTACGGACACCACGCCCGGATCTTCTGCCGGCGCGTACTCTTTCTTATCGGTGTTGGCTTTGTACCAGTCGAGGATACGGCCAACGAACGGAGAAATCAGGAATACGCCCGCTTCTGCACAGGCACGCGCCTGAGCGAAGGAGAACAGCAGCGTCAGGTTACAGTTGATGCCTTCTTTTTCCAGCTGCTCAGCGGCGCGAATGCCCTGCCAGGTAGAAGCCAGTTTAATCAGAATGCGATCGTTGCCGATGCCAGCATCGTTGTACAGTTTGATGAGGCGCTTAGCTTTGGCGATAGAAGCCTCGGTGTCATAGGACAGGCGAGCATCAACTTCGGTGGAAATACGGCCAGGGATCAGCTTAAGAATTTCGAGACCAATGTTCACCGCCAGCTTATCGGAAGCATCGATAATCTGCTGCGCGCGGTCGCTGCTCTGGCCGCGAGCCCACGCAACGGCGTCATCAATCAGCTTACGGTACTCAGGGATCTGAGCCGCGCCGAGAATCAAAGAAGGGTTAGTCGTGGCGTCCTGAGGCTGATACAGCTTCATTGCCGCGATATCTCCGGTATCAGCTACGACAGTGGTGTACTGACGCAGAGAAGTCAATTTATCCGTCATGATAGTGTTTCTCTTAAACAGCAGTTAAGGGGATGTAACCGGTCTGCCAAGATGATAACACGCTGCCGGGGCAGCGCAACCGCCTACAATGCATGAGCGCAGAGTGTGATAAACTGGGCCAATTAATTCCCTGAACACTAAAGGATTGTCACTGGATTGGTAGCGCTTACACTCGCGCACCGATATGGGCAAGAGGATGCTTGATGCCTGATTTTCTGTCGTTTATCAATGAAATACTCTGGGGCTCGGTAATGATTTATCTGTTACTGGGCGCTGGCGTCTGGTTTACCTGGCGAACAAAATTTATACAGTTCCGTTATATCCGCCAGTTTAGCAGAAGTCTGAAAAAGAGCCTTCAGCCGCAGCCCGGCGGGTTAACCTCTTTTCAGGCGCTCTGTATGAGCCTGGCGGCGCGCGTGGGCAGCGGCAATATGGCAGGCGTGGCGCTGGCCATTGCCGCAGGTGGCCCCGGCGCCGTTTTCTGGATGTGGGTCTCGGCGCTGCTCGGCATGGCCAGCAGTTTCGCCGAATGTTCTCTCGCGCAGCTTTATAAAGAGCGCGACTCCCGCGGGCACTTTCGCGGTGGCCCGGCCTGGTATATGGCCCGGGGACTCGACATGCGCTGGATGGGCGTGCTGTTTTCCATTCTTCTCCTGCTGGCCTACGGCGTCATCTTTAATACCGTACAAGCCAACTCCGTTGCCCATGCCATGGAGTATGCGTTTCGTTTACCCGATGTTATCACCGGCGGCGTGCTGGCGGCGCTGACCCTGCTGGTCATCGTTCGCGGGATTCGCGGAGTAGCGCGGCTGATGCAGTGGCTCGTGCCGCTTATGGCTTTACTGTGGGTGCTGACCAGCCTGGTTATTGGCCTGTGGCATATCACCGCCCTGCCGACGATTTTTGAAATCATTTTCCGCTGCGCTTTCGGCTGGCAAGAGGCCGCTGCGGGCGCGGTGGGCTACACCATCAGCCAGGCGCTCACCAGCGGCTTTCAGCGCGGGATGTTTTCCAATGAAGCGGGTATGGGTTCGACGCCAAATTCCGCCGCCGCTGCCGCCTCCTGGCCCCCTCATCCCGCGGCGCAGGGGATCGTACAAATGATTGGCGTCTTTATTGATACCATCGTGATCTGTACCGCCAGCGCCGTGATCATCATGCTGGCGCCGCGAGACGGCAACGAAGAAGCGGCAAATGGCATTCAGGCCATCCAGCATTCGATGAGCAACCTCGTCGGCGACTGGGGTTCCAGCTTTGTCGCTTTTATCGTGCTGCTGTTCGCCTTCAGTTCGATCGTCGCAAACTATATCTATGCCGAAAATAATCTCATTTTTCTCCGCATGGATAGCCTGCGTAACATCTGGCTGCTGCGTCTGCTTACGCTGTGTATGGTCGCCACCGGCGCGATGGTCAGCCTACCGGTGGTCTGGCAGATGGCGGATATCATCATGGCGCTGATGGCGATAACTAACCTGACGGCTATCCTGCTGCTGTCGCCGACGGTGCGCATCATTGCCAGCGATTATCTGCGACAGCGGAAGCTGGGCCAGCGGCCGGAATTTGACGTCACCCGCTACCCTGAAATTCATCAGCAGCTGGTACCGGGAACATGGGACAACCTGCCGCGCGAATAGCGCGGCAATCGCAGCTATCGATCCTCTCATGACGTTTTTTTGCTAAAGTCGTCAAAAATTTCCTGTAAGGACTGGATATGCTCATTCTGATTTCACCTGCAAAAACGCTCGATTATCAAAGCCCGCTGGCAACGACGCGTTATACCCAGCCAGAGCTACTGGAACACTCTCAGGAGCTTATCGGCATTGCCCGTCAGCTGTCGGCACCGCAGATTGGTAAACTGATGGGCATCAGCGACAAGCTGGCTGACCTGAACGCGACCCGCTTTCACGACTGGCAGCCAGATTTCACCCCGGACAACGCCCGTCAGGCAATCCTGGCGTTTAAGGGCGATGTCTATACCGGCCTGCGGGCAGAGACCTTTAGCGAAGCCGATTTCGATTTTGCCCAGCAGCATCTGCGGATGCTTTCCGGCCTGTACGGCGTTCTGCGCCCGCTGGATCTGATGCAGCCCTATCGTCTGGAGATGGGGATTAAGCTTGAGAACGCGAAAGGCAAAGATCTGTATCAGTATTGGGGAGACGTTATTACCGATAAGCTGAATCAGGCGTTGAAAGCCCAGGGCGACGATATCGTGGTAAATCTGGCCTCTGATGAGTACTTCAGGTCGGTGAAACCCAAACGGCTTGAGGGCCAGCTGATTAAGCCGGTATTCCTTGATGAGAAAAACGGCAAGTTTAAAGTGATCAGCTTCTACGCTAAAAAAGCGCGCGGCTTGATGAGTCGTTACATCATTGAGAATCGCTTAACGAAGCCGGAGCAGCTGACCCGCTTTGATAGCGAAGGTTATTTCTTTGACGCCGACGCTTCGGGCAACGGAGAGCTGGTCTTTAAACGCCACGAGCAGTAAAAAAACCGCTTCCCTGCCGCCAATCACGCAGCAGGGAAGCGCTGATTCAGACTTAGCCCATCATCAGCTTACGCAGCGCGGCAAAATCGGCCGGCAGATTATGCGACAGCAGCGGCAGATCGGCGCGATCGGCCAGCTCTTTCGGCAGCGGCAGCGTCTCTTGCAGAATCTCTTCCACGCTCTCTTTAAACTTCGCCGGATGAGCCGTGCCGAGGAACAGGCCGTACTCGCCCGCCTGCAGCTGGTCGCGCAGCGCGCGATAAGCAATCGCCGCATGCGGTTCTGAGGTATAGCCGATAGCCTTCAGCTCACGCATGGTCTCTTTGGTGGTTTCATCATCCACCGCCGCGTAGCCCAGCTCGTTCAGGCGCCAGATTTTACGACGGAACAGCTCTTCCACGCGCGGCCAGTTGTTCGGCTGGCTGACGTCCATGGCGTTAGACAGCGTGGCCTGGGTTGCTTTCGGCGACCAGTTACCGTCCTGCAGGAAGCGCGGCACGGTGTCGTTAGCGTTAGTCGCCGCAATAAAGCGTTTGATTGGCAGACCCAGAGATTTGGCCAGCAGGCCGGCGGTCAGATCGCCAAAGTTACCGCTGGGTACCGAGATAACCAGCTGGTTACGGGCTTCCTGAGGCAGCTGAGCCACGGCTTCAAAGTAATAGCAAATCTGCGCCAGCAGGCGGCTGATATTGATTGAGTTAGCCGAGTTAAGACCCAGCGCAGCTTTCAGCTCTTCATCATCAAAGGCCTGTTTAACCAGCGCCTGGCAGGCGTCAAAGTCGCCGTCGATTGCCACAGTTTCAATGTTGCCGCCGAGGGTGCAGAACAGCTTTTCCTGCAGCGGGCTGATTTTGCCGCGCGGATAGAGAATGACCACTTTGACGTTTGGCAGGCCATAAAACGCGTGCGCAACCGCCGCGCCGGTGTCGCCGGAGGTGGCCGTCAGAATAGTGACCGGTTTGTCGCCTGCGATATGGGTGAGCATCTGCGCCATAAAGCGGCCGCCGAAGTCTTTAAACGCCAGAGTCGGGCCGTGGAACAGTTCGAGGCAGCCGACGTCGTCCTGCACTTTGCTGACCGGAGCCGGGAAGGTAAAGGCATTGCCGATGCGCTCTTGCAGAACGCCCTGCGGAATCTCATCGCCGATAAATGCCGACAGGATTTTTGCGCTACGCGACACAAAGTCCTGCTGCAGCATCTCGTCGATTTCAGTCAGGCTGAATTCCGGCAGATCGTGCGGGAAGAACAGCCCCTGATGCTTGCCAAGCCCCTGCGTGACGGCCTGCGCAAAGCTGACCTGTTCGTTATGATCTTTTAAGTTATAGAGTTTCATTGGTTATCCCACTACTCGAGCGCCCGCCGTGTCCAGCCGGCAAATATGAACGAAGCCTTCCTGATTTTGCAGATAGTGCGTAGCCAGCCAGTCGGCGACGCGCTGCGCGGTTTCCGGTTTATCGCATAGTGCAAACAACGTTGGACCGGAACCGGAAATGCCGCACGCCTGCGCGCCAATTTCCATTGCTGCCTGACGCGCTTCGCTGAAGCCCGGCAGTAGTTTGGTACGATACGGTTCGGCAATAACATCTTTCATCAACTTCGCCGCCAGCTGAGGCTGGCGGGAATAGCAGGCGTGAATAAAGCCCGCCAGATGACGACCGTGGGCAATACAGTCCTGACGGCGATACTGCGCCGGCAAAATTGCCCGCGCTTCCGCGGTGGAGACCTTAATACCCGGATAGGCCAGCACCCACAGCCACTCGTCGAAGGCCGGAATCTGCTGGCTGATGATGCCATTTTCCTCAAGCATCAATTGTATCCCGCCCAGATAGCACGGCGCGACGTTATCGTAATGGATACTGCCGGAAATCCGCCCTTCCATCTCGCCCATCAGCGCCAGCATCCGGCTCTCATTGAGCGGCTTGCCGCAGAACTCGTTCATCGCGACCAGCGCGGCGACGACGGAACAGGCGCTGGAACCCAGGCCGGAACCAATCGGCATGTTTTTTTCCAGGGTCATCGCCACCGGTACCGTCTTGCCAATCTCCTGGCAAAAACGCTCCCAGCATTGATAGACGATATTTTCCTGCGGCGCCGTCGGCAGTTTGCTGGCGAAGCGACCCACGTTTTGCAGGCTAAAGCTCGTCGCCGCCTCAACCGAGACATTGTCCCCCAGCAGCGTGCCGTCAACCGGCGTTACCGCCGCGCCCAGCACGTCAAACCCGACGCTCATATTAGCACTGGAAGCCGGGGCATATACTTTGACCATCTTAAACTCCTAACTTCCATGACAGGGTACGCAGCAGGTCGGCGAAAACGCCAGCCGCCGTCACATCGTTACCCGCACCATAACCGCGCAGCACCAGCGGCAGCGGCTGGTAATAGTGGCTGTAGAACGCCAGCGCATTCTCGCCGTTTTTCACTTTAAACAGCGGATCGTTGCCATCAACCGCGGCGATTTTCACGCGGCAGGTGCCATCCTCTTCGATATTACCGACATAGCGCAAGACCTTACCTTCATCGCGCGCTTTTGAGACCCGCGAGGCAAACTCGTCATCCAGAGAAGGCAGGCGTGCCATAAAGCTGTCGACATCGCCGCTGGCGTCAAAACCCGCCGGTAGCGCCGGCTCTACGATAATGTCAGACAGCTCCAGTTCACGCCCGGTTTCACGCGCGAGGATTAGCAGCTTACGCGCGACATCCACGCCGGAAAGATCGTCGCGCGGATCCGGTTCGGTATAGCCCATTTCACGCGCCAGCTTCGTCGCCGCGGAGAAGCTTACGCCTTCGTCCAGCTTACCGAAGATAAATGACAGCGAGCCGGACAGAATACCGGAGAAGCGCAGCAGCTCATCACCGGCGTTCAGCAAATTTTGCAGGTTTTCGATTACCGGCAGCCCCGCGCCGACGTTGGTATCGTATAAAAACTTACGTCGTGAGCTGCTCGCGGCATGACGCAGCTGATGATAGTAATCCAGCGATGAGGTATTGGCCTTTTTGTTCGGCGTCACCACGTGGAAACCTTCGCGCAGGAAATCGGCGTACTGATCGGCCACCGCCTGGCTGGAGGTACAGTCGACAATCACCGGGTTCAGCAGATGGTACTCTTTCACCAGACGAATAAGTCGTCCCAGGTTGAACGCCTCTTTGGCTTCCGCCAGCTCATCACGCCAGTTTTCAAGGTTCAGGCCGTGTACGTTGGTCAGCAAGGCGCGCGAGTTAGCCACCCCGCAAACGCGGAGGTCGATATGTTTACTCTTCAACCAGCTCTGCTGGCGCTTGATCTGTTCGATCAGCGCGCCGCCGACGCCGCCGATGCCAATGACAAACACTTCAATCACCTGATCGGTATTGAACAGCATCTGGTGGGTCACGCGAACGCCGGTGGTCGCATCATCGTTGCTCACGACAACGGAGATAGAGCGCTCGGAAGAACCCTGGGCAATCGCCACAATGTTGATATTGGCGCGCGCCAGCGCAGCGAAGAATTTAGCGGAAATCCCACGCAGGGTGCGCATACCATCGCCGACAACCGAAATAATCGCCAGACGTTCCATGATCGACAGCGGCTCAAGCAGCCCCTCTTTCAGCTCCAGATAAAATTCATCTTCCATTACCCGCTTCGCCCGAGCGCAATCGCTCTGCGGCACGCAGAAGCTGATGCTGTATTCGGAAGAGGACTGGGTGATAAGAACAACGGAGATTCCCGCGCGGGACATAGTGGCGAACACGCGCGCCGCCATGCCAACCATCCCCTTCATCCCCGGCCCGGAGACGTTGAACATCGCCATATTGTTGAGATTAGAGATACCTTTCACCGGCAGATCGTCTTCATCGCTGCTGCCGCCGATAAGCGTACCCGGCGCCTGCGGATTACCGGTATTTTTGATTAAACAGGGGATCTGGAACTGGGCGATGGGGGCTATAGTACGCGGGTGCAAAACTTTAGCGCCGAAGTAGGAGAGCTCCATCGCTTCCTGATAGGACATCGACTTCAGCAAACGCGCATCCGGCACCTGACGCGGGTCGCAGGTATAAACGCCGTCAACGTCGGTCCAGATTTCACAGCAGTCGGCGCGCAGGCAGGCGGCCAGCACCGCTGCGGAGTAGTCAGAGCCGTTACGGCCCAGCACCACCAGTTCGCCCTTTTCGTTACCGGCGGTAAAGCCCGCCATCAGCACCATATGGTCAGCCGGGATCTGGCTGGCGGCAATGCGGCGGGTCGACTCGGCGATATCCACGGTGGATTCGAGGTAATGGCCAACGGCAAGCAGTTTTTCAACCGGATTAATCACCGTGACGTTATGACCGCGCGCTTCCAGTAAGCCGGCCATAATAGCGATGGAGAGCTTTTCTCCCCGGCAGATCAGAGACGCATTGACGCTATCCGGGCACTGTCCGAGCAGGCTAATACCGTGCAGGACGTGTTTGATTTGCGCAAACTCCTGCTCGACAAACATTTTCAACTGAGCGTGCGGAAAGCCCGGCTGGGCATCGGCGAGGCCTTGCAGAAGTTCGGCGAAAATGCGTTCGGCATCAGCGATATTGGTCAGCGCATCCTGCCCGCCAATGGTTTTTTCGATCATCGCAACCAGATGGTTAGTGATCTTCGCCGGGGCAGACAGTACGGTCGCTACCTGCCCCTGCCTGGCATTACTCTCCAGAATATCGGCAACACGCAGAAAACGTTCTGCATTTGCCACTGATGTACCGCCGAACTTCAACACACGCATGGTTATGACCCCTTGATTTTTTATCGAAAAAAAAGCCCGCACTGTTCAGGTGCGGGCTTTTTTCTGTGTTTCCTGTACGCGTCAGCCCGCACCGTTACCTGTGGTAATAGTGGTGGTGATAATCGTGGTGATCATGCCGATGCGATTCATGGATGTTGTGTACTCTGTAATTTTTATCTGTCTGTGTCCTGTGCCTATATTGGTTAAAGTATCTGTCGACTTAAGTCAACGAATTTCTACTTTTAGCCCTTTTTTTCACACCTGGCCAATACGCCATAGCAACCTGACAATTCATCCGTATTTACGCATCCAGACGCAAATAATTAGCACATAAGACCATATGAAAATAATATGACAGCATTTTACCCTGGGAGGTTTTTTTCAATATCGTGCAGTAAACGATGCAGCATGGCGGTGTCTCGCTGCTGCAAAAGTCCTATCCGCTGCTCCAGCCAGTCGGACAGTTTTACATCGTCACCCGCGCCGAGGCGGTTAAGCAGAGCGCGCGTTCGCAGGCGTAACGCCTGCAGCTGATTATCATCTGCGTCGGCGGAGGTTGACGGGGCCCGCTGCAGCAATGAGGTCAGCTGGTAGCAATAGACCATCACCGACTGCCCCAGGTTTAGCGAAGGATAGTCAGCCGCCATCGGCACACCGGTCAACACATCGGCAAGGGCCAGCTCTTCATTCGTCAGACCAGAATCTTCCCGACCAAACACCAGCGCGGCATGATGCATCCACTGCGCTTTTTCTTCCAGCAGCGGCAGGAGCTGCTGCGGCGTCGCGTAGTAGTGGAAACGCGCCCGGCTGCGGGCGGTCGTGGCCACGGTAAAATCAACATCGTGCAGCGCCTGCTCCAGCGTGGCATAAGTGTTGATATTATCGAGGATATCGCCAGAACCGTGCGCGACCCAGCGCGCGGCGGGCTGCAAATGCGCCTCGCTATCGACGATACGCATGTCGCTAAACCCCATGGTTTTCATCGCTCTGGCTGCCGCCCCGACGTTTTCCGCCCGAGCCGGGGACACTAATACAATTGATAAACGCATTCGGTTTCTCTTTTACCTTTTAGGCGGTGGGAATAACGATTTTTTCCCTCATTTTACGCGCCGTGAATTTACAAATTTGCAACAAAAATCACTAAATTTGAGCTTTATCACCCATAAAAAAAACTAAACTATTCCCAAGGCACCATGACACAGAGTATGTTAACAGAACGGCTTTATCCGTATGTTTGGCAATGAAATTTACGTCCGAGTACGTTTTGAGGCTTTGGATTCACCGCGTTTATTATTTTCTCATTGCAACTAATTGAGCGAAGTATGAATTGTGAAGATGAATCCCGTTTAGATGCAATGATTTCACAAGACTGTTAACGTGCTACAATTGAACTTGATATATGTCAACGAAGCGTAGTTTTATTGGGTGTCATGCCTCACTTAGCCTGTTATGTTGCTGTTAAAATGGTTAGGATGACAGCCGTTTTTGACACCGTCGGGTCCAGAGGGAAAGTACCCACGACCAAGCTAATGATGTTGTTGACGTTGATGGAAAGTGCATCAAGAACGCAATTACGTACTTTAGTCATGTTACGCCGGGCATGTTAATTTGCGACATGCACCAGGCAGGTCAGGGACTTTGGTACTTCCTGTTTCGATTTAGTTGGCAATTTAGGTAGCAAACATGCAGACCCCGCACATTCTTATCGTTGAAGACGAGTTGGTAACACGCAACACGTTAAAAAGTATTTTCGAAGCAGAAGGTTATGATGTATTCGAAGCGACCGATGGCGCGGAAATGCATCAGATCCTGTCTGAAAATGATATCAACCTGGTGATCATGGATATCAACCTGCCGGGTAAAAATGGTCTCCTGTTAGCACGCGAACTGCGTGAGCAGGCGGACGTCGCGCTGATGTTCCTCACCGGCCGCGATAACGAAGTGGATAAAATCCTTGGCCTCGAAATTGGCGCCGATGATTATATCACTAAACCGTTCAACCCACGTGAACTGACGATCCGCGCGCGCAACCTGCTCTCCCGTACCATGAACCTGGGTACCGTGAGCGAAGAGCGCCGTAGCGTGGAAAGCTACAAGTTCAACGGCTGGGAGCTGGATATCAATAGCCGCTCGCTGGTAAGCCCCAATGGTGAGCAGTATAAGCTGCCGCGCAGTGAATTCCGCGCCATGCTGCACTTCTGCGAAAATCCGGGCAAAATCCAGTCGCGTGCGGAACTGCTGAAGAAAATGACCGGCCGTGAGCTGAAGCCGCACGACCGTACCGTGGACGTGACCATCCGTCGCATTCGTAAGCATTTTGAATCCACTCCGGACACCCCGGAAATTATCGCCACCATCCATGGCGAGGGGTACCGCTTCTGTGGCGACCTGCAGGAATAACACCATTTTTCTTGCTGTCATAACGTAAAAACGGCGCAATTCGCGCCGTTTTTTTTATTTCCAGATCCTGAGCTTATCGTCATCCTGACCAGCGTCCGGCAGCTCACCTTTTGCCTTCGGCAGAGATAACGCGTACCAGTCAACGTGGCGGGTCAGGAACATCAGCGCACTTAACGCCAGCAGCAATACGCCGGTCCCCAGCAGCAATGCGCTATCTTCCGATCGCAACAGCATCCACATAACGCCGTCCAGCAGCAGTAGCGCGCAGACGAACAGTAAACTGTTACGCCAACCATTCAATACTGCCTGAAGATACACCCCGTTGATGAGCGCGCCTAGCAGGCTGGCGGCAATCCACGATGCCGTAAAACCGATATGTTCGGACAGCGCCAGCAGCACCAGATAGAACATGACCAGCGACAGCCCCACCAGCAGATACTGCATGGGGTGCATGCGATACCGCGTTAAGCTTTCAAAAACAAAAAATGCCATAAACGTCAGCGTTATCAACAGAACGGCATATTTTGTCGCCCGATCGGTCAGCTGATATTGATCGGCGGACGTGGTGACATTCACGTTGAAAGCGGGCAACTGACGCCACTCAATCTGCCGACCCTCAACAAAAAACTTCGCCATATTGTTGGCAAACCAGGTGCTTTGCCACTGGGCGCTATAGCCTGTTGGGCTGACTTCCCGCTTTGCAGGTAAAAAGTCGCCAAGGAAACCCGGGTGCGGCCAGTTGCCGGCAAGCTGTAAGGTACTGTTGCGCCCAAGCGGAACCACCGAGAAACTGCCGCTGCCATTCAGATTGAGCGTGAATTCAATATCCAGCGCTTTTTGTTCAGGGAGTAACAGCGGCATCGGCATATGAATGCCCTCCCCGCTATCGTCGAGACCCGGCCCAGGCTCAACGGGTAGCCTCTCGCCATTGAGCTCTGGTGACTTAATCTCGCCAATACCGCGCGCATCTCTGACGCTGACAACCAGAAACGGTCTGCCCAGCGTAATCGTCTGCTTCCTGAGCGCCTTGATGCGCGAAGGATCAAAATGCGCTTTGACGCTGAGATTATTGTGCCAGATCTGCCCCTCATAGATACCGATTCGCCGTGATTCAACATCCTGATTACCGGTGACCGCCAGCGTCTCCGGCAGCCAGTAGTGTACCCACTGGGTTTGATATTCTACCGTTTTAGTTCCCTCAACCCGCGTTAGCGTCTCGGTTACCGGAATGGCAATCAGCGGTCCGGCCAGTTTCTGCGATCCGCTGGTGCTGCTCTCCAGCGCGTCAACCACGTCGCTACGATAGTCCGCGCGTTCAACGATCAGCTGCCGGACCAGCATCAGCGGGATCGACAACAGTAAAATGCACCCCAGCAGGGTGCTCATTTTCCAGAATAGTGGTGATTTCAACATAGCCCTCTCCTTAGTGATGCGCTCACCTTAAAGGGGCCGTGTGGGGAGAGTTTGAAGCTATGTGAAGTGAGCGTGAAGTGTCAGCAAAGCGCACGCGCCGCCTTCAGGGCGGTTAACCAGCTGGATGTCCCCCTGATGCAGGCGCGCGACTTCACGAACAAACGCCAGCCCCAGGCCACTGCTTTTTTGCCCATTTTCACGAGGCAGAGAATAGAAACGTTCAAAAATACGCCCCAGGGCGTAGTCGGGAATGCCGCATCCCGTATCGCATACGGTTAACAGCACGCCGCCATCACGCTCTTCCGCCCCAAGCAGGATTTCACCTGCGGAAGGCGTGAAATCGATAGCATTATCAAGGAGATTACCCAACGCCTGCGCCAGAAGCTCCCGATCGCCTTCAACCATCAGAGGCGTATCCTGCCAGCGCAGCGTCACTTTTTTCGCCGCCAGCGCGATCTCGCGCTCCTCGGCCAGGCGATGAAATAGCTCAGCGACGGGGACGGGACGTCGGGCGATCTCCAGCCGGTTCTCCAGCCGGGCCTGCTGGAGCAAATTTTCCACCAGCGACTGCATTCGCGCGTTCTGCGCCAGAATATTACGGGTAAAACGGGCGGCGACCTCAGGCGGAGGAGCCTCACGGAGAATTTCTGCCGCGCCGCGAATCGCCGCCAGCGGGCTCTTCAGCTCATGGGTCAGCGCATAAATATAGTTTTCAATAGCGTTTTTACCTTCAAGCTTAAGGCGCATACTCTCCAGCGCCTGCGCCAGCTTACGCAGTTCGCTGCCGCCCAGATTCGGCAGCGGAACCGGACGATCGGCGGTCACGGAGTCCGCGTAGCGAACCAGCTTGCCGATGGAAAAGTTAATCCACCATACCATCGCAGCGCCTATCAGGAGCGCGATCCCCAGCAGCGCCCCGCCGGCCCACAGAATACGCCGCTCGCTGCGTTTAATGACCGGCGCCATGGCCAGGTTGGGTTTCCCGACGCTTAGCACGCCAATGATTCGGCCGCTGTCAGTCACCGGCGCGGCAATATACATCACCGAGCTGTTATCATCGTTCGGATCGCTGCGCGTGCTGCGCGCGCCGTATTGCCCGCGTAAAGTGAGCCAGACATCGTTCCAGCGCGAGTAGTCTTGCCCCAGCGCACTGCCCGCAGAATCAAACACCACCTTGCCCTGCGCATCGGTCATATAGACGTGATATTCATTGCGAACTTTATTAATGCCGGCAATGTTGGCGTTGATCGGCTGGCGATGCAGCGTTTGAAAAGCCTGGGCCAGGCGCCCGTGCTGGGGATCGGCGGAGAGTAAATCCTCGCGGGCCAGCTCGGCAAGCAGGGTAGCCGTATCAATCAGCGTCCCTTCGGTTGCCCGCCGGACCCCGGGTTTAATCTCCTGAACGAAGATGGAAAGCACAAACCAGGCCGCGATCGCCACAATCAAAAAGTAGCCCATCAGCAGCCGCATACCGATGCGCATCAGAAGCCTCCAAGGCTGTATCCCATGCCGCGGTGCGTATTGATGGGGGAGATGTCAGGGTTCACTTCTCGCAGCTTAGCGCGCAGCGTTTTGATATGAGTATCCACGGTACGATCGAAGCTCTCGTTCGCATCGCCCCATACCTGCTCCATCAGCAGCTGGCGGGAAAAAATGCGCCCCGGAGAGTGCAGTAACGTTTTTAATAATAAAAACTCATAGCGGGTCAGATTCAGGCTCTGACCGCACCAGGTGACCCGAGCCGCGGCGTCGTTCAATGTGAACTCCCCCACGCGCAAGAGCGGTGGAGGGGCGGCGAACTTCTGCAGCCGCCGCAGAACGGTGCGAACTCTGGCGCAAACTTCACGAGGGGAAAATGGCTTGGCAATATAGTCATCAGCGCCGATTTCCAGGCCAAGCAGCTTATCCACCTCTTCGCTGCGGGCCGTCAGGAACAGCACCGGCAGCGCCGGGTAGCGGGCAAGCAGCCGCCGACAGAGCTCAAACCCGCTGATATCCGGCAGCCCGACGTCGAGAATCGCCAGGTCGGGTTGGTGGTGATGTGCCGCATCGAGCGCCGGCAGTCCGCGCTCGAACGCCGTAACGATAAATCCTTCCTGCTGCAGCTGGTAGACGAGCGTATCGGCGATGCTCATCTCATCTTCCACCAACCAGATCCGCGGTTGTTGCATCGGCGTTCCCTGTTATTTATTCCATGGCATAATCGGCACCGCGCTAATCGCGTTCTTCGGCGAGCCATCGACGATTTTATCCGAATAGGTCAGATAGACCAGCGCATTGCGTTTGGCATCGTAAAAGCGCACCACCTGCAGCTTTTTAAATACCAGCGAGGTGCGTTTCTGGAACACGACATCGCCCTGCGTTTTACCGTTTTTGATTTTATCCGTCAGCTCAATCGGCCCCACCTGCTGACAGGAGATCGCGGCATCAGAGGTATCTTCCGCCAGCCCTAACCCGCCTTTAATTCCCCCGGTTTTCGCCCGGCTGATGTAGCACGTCACGTTTTGTACATCCGGGTCGTCAAAGGCCTCTACGACAATTTTATGATCCGGCCCAAGGAACTTAAACACGGTATCCACAGAGCCAATTTGCTCCGCCTGCGCCATCTGAGACCCCGCCAGTAAAAGCATACCTGCCACTAACTTCTTGTATTTCATATTGTTACCATTCTTAAAAATTTAGCTGAGTGATTATCACACATTAAGCAGAAAAGTTTTATAGATCACAGCTTTACAAAATTACCACCGATACTTCTGGAAGAATCGCATTTAAAAGCAAAAAAAACACTGAATGCTAAAACATCAAAAAATGCTATTATCCGCTACCTTTAGTATCAGGCACCTGAGTTTAAGGATGGGGATATTTTATGGATCAAGCAGGGATTATTCGCGATCTCCTTAGCTGGCTGGAAGGTCACCTGGATCAGCCACTCTCACTGGACAATGTGGCAGCGAAGGCGGGCTATTCCAAGTGGCATCTGCAAAGAATGTTCAAGGACGTGACCGGCCATGCCATTGGTGCCTATATTCGCGCCCGTCGCTTATCTAAGTCAGCGGTTGCCCTACGCCTGACCGCGCGTCCAATTCTCGATATTGCGCTGCAGTATCGCTTTGACTCGCAGCAGACTTTTACTCGCGCATTTAAAAAACAGTTCTCGTTGACGCCAGCCCTTTACCGACGCTCCCCCGACTGGAGCTCTTACGGTATGCGTCCTCCGCTGCGTCTGGGCGAGTTCACCATGCCGCAGTACGAATTCGTCACGCTGAACACCACTCAGCTGGTCGGCGTGACCCAGAGCTATACCTGCAAGCTGGAAGAGATCTCCGATTTCCGTAATCAGATGCGCGTGCAGTTCTGGCGTGAATTCCTCGCCAATACGCCGTCGATTCCTCCGACGCTGTACGGCCTGCATGAGCCGCGTCCGAGCCTCGATAAAGACGATGAGCAGGAGGTGTTTTACACCACCGCGCTGACGCCGGAGCTGGCTAACGGCCATCTGCACAACGCCCACCCGGTGACGCTGGAAGGCGGCGAATACGTGATGTTTACCTACGAAGGATTGGGCACCGGGCTACAGGAATTTATTCTGACGGTTTACGGCACCTGCATGCCGATGCTCAATCTCACTCGTCGTAAGGGCCTGGATATCGAACGCTTCTTCCCGGAAGATGAAAACCGGAATCAGGAACCGCCTATTCAGCTGCGCTGCGAATACCTGATTCCGATTCGTCGTTAACGCTGTAGCTCATCCATCGCGGGGGCATCAAGATGCGAGACATCCCCCGCGGTTTCCACGACCCATCCCGACGCCAGCCAGGGGCTTTGCTGATAGTCAACGCGAGAGATAGAGCAGTTGCGCAGACGCAGGCGACGCTCCGCATAGGCGGGCAAGCCAAGAATCGTACTCACCAGACACCCCAGCGCCATGCCGTGGCTCACCAGCAGCGGCCGGCTACCTGCGGGCAGCTCCAGACAAGAGGTCAGCGCCGCGTGCATACGGTCGCTCAGCTCCTGCATTGACTCTCCCTGCGGGATGCGCCCGTCGGGCGTACCATTAACCAGCTGTCGACGCCAGCCCTCTTCTTCTTCGCTCAGCGAGTCGATATGGCGCTTTTCCAGCACGCCCATATCCAGCTCACGCAAGCGTGAATCGGTCATGACGCTGCATCCGCAGGCTTCAGCGATGATTTCTGCGGTACGCCGCGTCCGGCCTAAATCGCTGGCGATAATATGCGTAATCCCCAGCGTTCTGGCGCGCTCGCCTACCTGCCAGGCCTGACGCTCACCGTGGGCGGTAAGCGGACTGTCGGACTGGCCCTGAATACGTCGCTCGGCGTTCCACTGCGTTTCACCGTGGCGAACAAGGTATACCTGTAACATGCTTTATTATCCGTTATGAGCTCTTAACCATTAAGCTACAAGCATAGCCGCCTGCAACAAGAATGATTTGGAGTATACTGCGATGATGTTTAGTATTTCTGAGTTGTTTTGATTATGCACCATGTTGTCTCAGCTACCACTAATCCCGCCAAAATTCAGGCAATTCTGCAGGCTTTTAACGAGATCTTCGGCGAAGGATCCTGCCACATTGAGTCCGTCTCCGTCGAGAGCGGCGTGCCGGAACAGCCTTTCGGCAGCGACGAAACGCGCGCTGGCGCACGAAACCGCGTGGCTAACGCGCGTCGCGCGCAGCCCAATGCTGACTTCTGGGTCGCTATTGAAGCCGGCATCGATGAGGGCAGCACCTTTAGCTGGGTGACGATCGAGGACGGCAGCCTGCGCGGCGAAGCGCGCTCGGCGACCCTGCCGCTGCCGCAGGTCATTCTTGAAAAAGTCCAGGCAGGAGAAGCGCTGGGGCCGGTGATGTCTCAGTATACCGGCATCGATGAAATTGGCCGTAAAGAGGGCGCTATCGGCGTATTTACGGCCGGAAAACTGACGCGCAGCAGCGTTTATCATCAGGCCGTCGTGCTGGCGCTAAGCCCGTTTCATAACGCTATTTATCGTTAACGTTAATCAACGCCTGCTCCAGCCACAGACGCAGCTCCGGCGGGGCTGACTTCAGGCTGTTCGAACCGCGGGTAATGGTGGCGATCCCGGCGCCGAGCTCGTTTTTCAGCTCGCGCTGGCTCATCTCGCCGCGCAGCAGCTCTTCAATAATACGCACCCGCGTGCCGAGCGCCTCGCGCTCGTCGGGCGTCAGCATGAGCTGTAAAAGCGGCAGATGGAGATCGTCGGCGTACGCCTGCTGCAGGAGGGCAACAAAACGCAGCCACTCCTGATGACGCTGTTCGGCCACCGCCGCTGAATAGGGGGATTGTTGGGTCATGTTACGCCACCTGTCGAATGTACTCACTAACGAGTACAAAGCATAACATACTTCTGTCCGGACTCTACGGATTTCGGGCAACATCGCGACATACGATGTTGCCCGACGACGGCGATATTAATAGCGCAGCTTCCACTCCGCATCGCTCAGCAGCGTCTCTTTCTGGCCCATAAAATAGCGATAGTAGGCGTCATAGGACAAAACGTTTTTGACGTAGCCGCGCGTTTCAGAGAACGGAATGCTCTCAATAAACGCCACCGCGTCAATGCGGCCACCGCTGTTGCCCCGCCACGTGCGCACCCGCCCGGGACCGGCGTTATAGGCCGCGGAGGCGAAGATACGGTTATTGCCAAACTGCTGGTAAACATATTGCAGATAGCTGGTACCAATGTTGATGTTCATTTCCGGATCGAGCAGCTGCGATGGACCGCTATAGCCGGGAATACTGAACATGCTCACCGTATGCGTTGCCGTCCCCGGCATAATCTGCATCAGACCGCGGGCGCCAACCGGTGAACCGGCTTTCGGGTTCCAGGCGCTCTCCTGACGCGCAATGGCCATCGCGTAGCTTTGCGGAATATCTTTACCGCTGATATAGCGGGTAAAGAGGTCGTTATAGGCCAGCGGGAAACGCTCTTCCAGCTGATCCCACAATTTACCGGCGATGGTGGCCTGGACGCTGAGATCCCACCAGTTCTGATTAAACGCGTAACGAGCCAGCTGCGCCTGCTGGTCTTTGGTCTTGCTGGTGACCAGATTGGCCCACTCGCTGCGGGCGGTGTTATCCATATTCCAGTACATCAGTTCGCGCACCCGCGCCATTTCCTGCCCCGAGGTCAGCGCCGGATCGAGGTTCGCTGGCGCTTTATCGATGCGGAACCTGTACTCCTCGCCAAGGCGCTGCGCGGCGACCATCGGATAGAAGCCGCGCTGCTGCATCAGCGAGCGGAGAATATCTTTCGCTTCGTCATCGCGCCCGCGCTCCAGCAGCAGATCGGCCTGCCAGTAGCGCCATTCGTCCTTCTCTTTCGCCTCCATCGGCAAGCGCGCCAGCCAGGTGTTCAGGCCCCGGCGGTCCCCAAGGCCCAGCGCCATACGAACCCGGCGCTCCACCAGCGAGGTGGATTGCGAACGCATGATGGCATCGTCGCGCCAGATGGCCTGCTCTTCGGTCACGTCGCTGCCCATCAGGCGCCAGGCGACGATGTCCCGCAGCTCCTGAATCTGATCTTCATTGAGCTGCTGCGCCTGCGCTAATGAGGGGATCATCAGGCGCGCATTTTCCACATCCTGCCGCGCAACGCTGGCAAACGCGACCGCCGCCATCTGGCGGGTAAAATCCGTCGCGCCGGTTGTCCGGGCGAACGTCATCACGCTATTGGGATCGTTAGCCAGCGCGATGACCGCCGTCGAAATCGTTTGATAATCAGCAGGCATCTGCTGGGCCAGGACCCGCACCAGGCTGGTATTGCCCGCTTTCATCGCCAGGCGAATGCGTTCAAGGTAGGCCAGCGGATCCTGCTGGCCGGAGGCGCGCCAGGCGCCAAACAGCTGGTCACAGGCGTTTGGCTGACTTTTGCCGCTCAGCCACAGCGCTTTGGCGCCGTCCCAGGCCTCCTGAGCCTGGCCGACGTTCCACTTCGCATAGTAGTAATTGCACTGCGCCTCGGTGCCGGTCGGCTTATCCGGGCTGAAGGCCAGCAGGCCGCGCCAGTCGCTACGGCGCGCCAGTTCATTGACGAACCGTGATTTCAGCGAGCGCGCGGGGGGCAGCGTCGGGTTGGCAGCGATAAAGTTGGTCACCACCAGCGCCGGCTGGTTCATCAGATCGTCGGTAATCTGCCGGTACTGGAGATAAGGATAGAGCGGATAGGTCGTCAGGGTGGGCATCAGCTGGTTGACGACGTCCATTTGTCGACTGTCCCACGCCTGTTTAATTTGAGCATAGCGGCTGCGCTGTTCATCCAGTGAATCCGCATGCGCCAGTTGGCTTAACGTCAGCAGACTTACGCCGGCGGCCAGAAGACGCCACGTCACAGTTTTGGCTTTTTCCACAAGCTCTTCCTCTATTCAGATACACCACAGCAGCATCATGCCGCGGGCAAAAATTTCAGGTATTACGTAGATATGCTAATCAGACAACGCGAATCGCGCCACGTCCCGGACATTTTTTTACGCTTTTGTGAATCCCATCGCCTCGCTGGGATTAAAGCGCGAAAAAGGCTACACTTCGCCTTTGAAAACTATTCACTACCCTACTCAAAATCATTCTGGCTGCATCAAGCGAGCCTGAGGGATGAAGAGTATATAAAAGAGGCGAAGTCCAACGTGGCTCAATTCGTTTATACCATGCATCGTGTCGGCAAAGTGGTTCCGCCGAAACGTCATATTCTGAAAAATATCTCCCTGAGCTTTTTCCCTGGCGCAAAAATCGGCGTTCTCGGTCTGAACGGCGCCGGTAAGTCTACCCTGCTGCGCATCATGGCCGGCATCGATACCGATATCGAAGGCGAAGCCCGTCCGCAGCCGGGCCTGAAAATCGGCTATCTGCCGCAGGAGCCGCAGCTCAATCCGGAGCAGACCGTACGTGAGTCGGTTGAAGAAGCGGTGGCCGAAGTGGTCAACGCCCTGAAAGGTCTCGACGAGGTGTACGCCAAATACGCGGAGCCGGATGCCGACTTCGACAAGCTCGCCGCTCAGCAGGGCAAGTTCGAAGAGATTATCCAGGCGCACGATGGCCATAACCTGAACGTCCAGCTTGAGCGTGCGGCGGATGCCCTGCGTCTGCCGGACTGGGACGCGAAAATCGCCAACCTGTCCGGCGGTGAGCGCCGCCGCGTCGCGCTGTGCCGCCTGCTGCTGGAAAAACCAGACATGCTGCTGCTCGACGAACCGACTAACCACCTGGATGCAGAGTCCGTCGCGTGGCTGGAACGCTTCCTGCACGATTTCGAAGGCACCGTCGTGGCAATTACCCACGACCGCTACTTCCTCGATAACGTCGCCGGCTGGATCCTTGAGCTTGACCGCGGCGAAGGTATTCCGTGGGAAGGCAACTACTCCTCCTGGCTGGAGCAGAAAGATCAGCGTCTGGCGCAGGAAGCTTCTCAGGAAGCGGCGCGCCGTAAGTCAATCGAGAAAGAGCTGGAGTGGGTCCGTCAGGGCGCGAAAGGCCGTCAGTCTAAGGGCAAAGCCCGTCTGGCGCGCTTTGAAGAGCTTAACAACGTCGAGTACCAGAAGCGTAACGAGACTAACGAACTGTTTATTCCGCCAGGCGCACGTCTGGGGGATAAAGTCGTGGAAGTCAGCAACCTGCGTAAGTCCTACGGCGACCGTCTGCTGATTGACGACCTGAGCTTCTCGGTACCGAAAGGCGCTATCGTCGGCATCATCGGCCCGAACGGCGCGGGTAAATCCACCCTGTTCCGCATGATGTCCGGTCAGGAACAGCCTGATGCCGGTTCAATCACCCTGGGTGAAACCGTCAAGCTGGCCTCCGTCGATCAGTTCCGCGACGCGATGGACAACAGCAAAACCGTATGGGAAGAAGTTTCCGGCGGGCTGGATATCATGAAGATTGGCAACACCGAGATGCCGAGCCGCGCCTACGTGGGCCGCTTTAACTTCAAAGGCGTTGACCAGGGCAAGCGCGTTGGCGAGCTGTCCGGCGGTGAGCGCGGTCGTCTGCACCTGGCGAAGCTGCTGCAGGTGGGCGGTAACGTCCTGCTGCTCGATGAACCCACCAACGACCTGGATATCGAAACCCTGCGCGCGCTGGAAAACGCCCTGCTGGAGTTCCCGGGCTGCGCGATGGTTATCTCGCACGACCGCTGGTTCCTCGACCGCATCGCGACCCACATTCTGGACTACCAGGATGAAGGTAAGGTGGAGTTCTTCGAAGGTAACTTTACCGAATACGAAGAGTACAAGAAACGCACCCTCGGCGCCGATGCGCTGGAGCCGAAGCGTATTAAGTACAAACGTATCGCGAAATAAAAGCAAAAGGGCAACGCAGGTTGCCCTTTTTCGTGTTTGCCCCCTCTCCCGCCGGGAGAGGGCTGTAGCCAGGCGCAGGCATTCATGCGGCATCAGGCCGCAGAAGGCCTATCCCTGCTCGCCCATCATCTCTTTCACCAGCTCCACGCAGCGCAGGAAGCGGGCATCGTAGTCGGCCTCTTTCACATGCACAAAATCTATCTCGTTCTCCTTGAGCAACGACACCAGCAGCGTCTGAAACTCTTTGCGGTCCACCGAGCTGCCAAGGCTACGCAAACCATCGGCCACCCACGGCGTGTTGTTTTCCAGCAGGATGACCAGGTCAAAACGATACTCGTCGATCAGCGCCTGCACAAAGGGGTGTTCCCGCCCTTCGTACTTGAGACAGAACGCCTGGGTGCTGACAAAGTCCGTGTCGATGAACGCCACCTTATTGGCATACTTCACCGCGAAATCAATATACTGCGCGTGGCCGAGGGCAATCTTGTCGTAGTCGGAATATTGCAGCGCCATCTCATCGCCGCCGAGGTGCGAAAAGACGTAGTCGCGGCCATACTCCCAGGCGCTGGTGGTATTAAAGATATTGGATAGCTTATTCACCAGCGTCGACTTACCGCTCGATTCACCGCCCAGGATCGCCACCGTGCGCACGAAAAACGGCTTCACTTCGGTAGGAATATATTCCCAATAGCGGAACGGGTTTTCACGAATCTGCCCGCCGCTGATGTTCATAAAGGTGCGTTTAGGATCGATGAGTACGGTTTCAATTCCCAGATGATCCAGATACTGCGGCGCGTCGCCCTCTTCCGAGGTGTAGATCCAGTTAGGCTCAATGCCCTTCTCGTTCATAAAGGCGCGAATCCCGCGGCTCCAGACGTCCCAGCCGTGCGGATAAGGTTCCATTCCCTCTTCATTGAAGGCGTGGATGCGGATATTTTTCTGGTACTTGAAGGTCTGCAGCAGCCAGCGCAGGCGATCGGGCACGGTCGGCTGCTGCGACATCGCGCTCTTTTCAAACAGCTCGCGGTCGCGGGGATCGTCGTAGCCCATAATGATGTGCAGCTCATCGACCTGGCTACAGGCGCGCTGAATCAAATAGATGTGGCCGGTATGCAGCGGGTAAAACTTACCAAATACCACGCCAACGCTTTTTTGCCGACGCGGAAACTCCAGCCCGAGAAACCGGTGCAGCGCTTCCAGCTTCTGCGCGCTGGGGCTTTTAATTTTCGCGTTCAGCAGCTGGCTCAGATAGCCTTTTGTCATCCCGCTGGCGTCAGCTACCTGCTGTAGCGTACACCCCTTCTGCTTAATGGCGCTTTTTAAATAGTCAAATGACGACATCGCGAGTCTCCTTTTAACTTATTATAAGTCGTCAAAGACGCTAAGTGCGTCCGCAAGCTTTTTCACGCCAAAGATTTGCATCCCTTCCGGCACTTTTTTCGGCACATTGGCTGCCGGAACAATCGCCCGACGAAAACCATGCTTAGCCGCTTCTGAAATACGCTCCTGGCCGCTCGGCACCGGGCGAATCTCGCCTGCCAGACCCACTTCGCCGAAAACCACCAGGTCCTGGGGCAGCGGACGGTCGCGCAGGCTGGAAACCATCGCCAGCAGCAGCGCCAGATCGGCGCTGGTTTCGGTGACCTTCACCCCACCAACGACGTTGACGAAGACGTCCTGGTCGGCCATTTGCAGACCGCCGTGACGATGCAGAACCGCCAGCAGGATCGCCAGACGGTTCTGCTCCAGCCCCACCGCCACGCGGCGCGGGTTGGACATCATCGAGTGATCGACCAGCGCCTGGATCTCCACCAGCAGCGGTCGCGTGCCTTCCCAGACCACCATCACCGAACTGCCGGAAGTCACTTCGTCACCGCGGCTCAGAAAGATAGCCGAGGGGTTGCTCACTTCACGTAGCCCCTGCTCGGTCATGGCGAATACGCCCAGCTCGTTGACCGCGCCGAAGCGGTTTTTATGACTGCGCAGGGTGCGGAAACGAGAATCGGCGTCGCCGTCGAGCAGCACGGAGCAGTCGATACAGTGCTCCAGCACTTTCGGCCCGGCCAGCGAGCCGTCTTTGGTCACGTGGCCGACCATGACGATAGCCACGCCGCGCGTCTTGGCAAAGCGCGTTAAATAGGCCGCCGTTTCGCGCACCTGGGCCACGCTGCCCGGCGACGACTGTACGTCGGCCATATGCATCACCTGGATGGAGTCGATAACCATCAACTGCGGCTTTTCTTCATCGGCAATCTGGCAAATCTGCTCAATGCTGGTTTCTGACAGCATATTGAGGTTAGCCGTCGGCAGGCCTAAACGGTGAGCGCGCATCGCCACCTGCTGAAGCGACTCTTCCCCGGTGACGTAGAGCGTTTTCATACCTTCGGCGAGCTTACACAGGGTTTGCAGCAGCAGAGTCGACTTACCCGCGCCGGGGTTGCCGCCGATCAGAATCGCGCTCCCCGGCACCACGCCGCCGCCGAGCACGCGGTCAAACTCTTTAAAGCCGGTCGAAAAGCGCGGCAGCGCTTCGAGGCTGATATCGGAGAGCTTCTGCACTTTCGATACGCCGGCATTACCGGCATATCCTGACAGACGTTCGTTTCTTGCCACCTGGGGCGAAGCGGCAATACGCATCTCGGTTATGGTATTCCAGGCATGACAGGCGCTGCACTGCCCCTGCCAGCGCGGATAATCCGCACCGCATTCATTACAGACAAATGCGCGTTTTGGAGCTTTCGCCACGTTAACCTCTTACTTTTGATTCATGCTGCCGGAGAGAATACAGAATACTCCCATCAGGTCAGCGTGGCGGATTGTCACTTCCGCCAGTTCATTAACTTTGGGCTTAGCATGATAGGCGATGCCGAGTCCTGCCGCTTTAATCATCGGCAGATCGTTTGCGCCATCGCCAATGGCGACGGTTTGCGCCGGCGGGATCTCATACTTTTCCGCCAGTTTACGCAGCGTATTGGCTTTGTATTTCGCATCGACGATATCGCCGATAACGTTGCCGGTCAGCTTACCGTCCATGATCTCCAGTTCGTTGGCGACCACCGCGTCGAGATGCAGCTTGTCGCGCAGATACTCGGCAAAGAAGGTGAAGCCGCCGGAGGCGATCGCCACTTTCCAGCCGAGCGTTTCCAGCTTCAGCACCAGCTGGGTCAGGCCCGGCATCAGCGGCAGCGTTTCCCGCACCTGCAGCAGAATATTGGCATCGGCATCTTTCAGCGTCGCCACCCGCTGGCGCAGGCTGGCGGTAAAATCAAGTTCGCCGCGCATCGCGCGCTCGGTCACTTCAGAGACCAGCTCGCCGGTACCGGCCAGTTTGGCGATTTCATCAATGCACTCAATCTGAATCGCCGTCGAGTCCATATCCATGACCAGCAGCCCCGGCGTACGTAAATGCGGGATTTTACCCAGCGGCGCGACGTCAAAACCGGCCTCATGGGCCAGACGGGTCGCCCGTAGCGTTAAAGAACCAGCCAGCCGAATCACCTGATAGTCGTCAACCGCCCAGGAGGCAACAATCACCAGGGCCGCCCCCAGTTCGCGCTGCCACTCGGTCAGGCGACGCTTGTTAAGACCGCGGCCATACAGCAGCCAGCCGCTGCGTCCGGCGTGATAATCCAACGGCATGACCTCATCACCGCTCAGGGAAAGCGGCAATCCAGGCCACTGGGAAACATCTTCAGGCAGGTCGCACCAGGTCAAACTGTTTGGCATCACGGCTCCACATAACTTCATTCAGGCGAGGAAAATAACGCATGAGGCTACCTTGTAACCAGCGCTTCTGGCAACATTAAGCTGCAAATTTTCAAAGGTGGAATATGGTACGCGCAAAACTTAAATTCCGGCTGCATCGCGCGGTGATTGTTCTGATCTGTCTCGCGCTCCTCGTCGCCCTGATGCAGGGGGCCTCATGGTTCAGCCAGAACAGCCAGAAGCAGCGCAATCCGCAGCTGGAAGAGCTGGCCCGCACGCTCGCCCAGCAGGTCACGCTCAACCTGGCGCCGCTGATGCGTAGCGAAACGCCCGACGAAAAGCGGATTAGCCAGCTGCTGGATCAGCTTACCCATAAAAGCCGGATCCTCGACGCCGGCGTATATGACGAACAGGGCGACCTGGTGGCGCGTTCCGGCGAAAGCGTCGAGGTACGCGATCGGCTGGCGCTGGACGGTAAAAAAGCCGGCGGCTACTTCAACCAGCAAATCGTCGAACCTGTTCAGGGTAAAAACGGCCCGCTCGGCTACCTGCGCCTGACGCTGGATACCCATACCCTGGCCACCGAAGCGCAGCAGGTCGATAATACCACCAATATCCTGCGTCTGATGCTGCTGCTATCTCTGGCCATCGGTGTCGTCCTGACGCGCACCCTGCTGCAGGGTAAACGTACCCGCTGGCAGCAATCGCCTTTCCTGCTCACCGCCAATAAGCCGGTGCAGGATGAAGATAAAGATGAATCAGAATAAGGAAATCGCCATGACCACGCTGCGCCTGCTGCTCTCCGACTCTTACGACCCCTGGTTCAATCTGGCGGTTGAGGAGTCTATTTTTCGCCAGATGCCCGCGACTCAACGGGTGCTGTTTCTCTGGCGCAATGCCGATACGGTGGTCATTGGCCGCGCGCAGAACCCGTGGAAAGAGTGCAACACCCGACGTATGGAAGAAGATAACGTGCGCCTGGCCCGTCGCAGCAGCGGCGGCGGCGCGGTATTCCACGATCTGGGCAATACCTGCTTTACCTTTATGGCCGGCAAACCGGAGTACGATAAAACCGTTTCCACAAATATCGTGTTGACGGCGCTGAATGCGCTGGGCGTAGCGGCGGAAGCCTCGGGCCGCAACGATCTGGTGGTCAAAACCGCCGAAGGCGACCGCAAGGTCTCCGGTTCCGCCTATCGCGAAACGATGGATCGCGGCTTTCACCACGGTACGCTGCTGCTGAACGCCGATTTAAGCCGCCTGGCCAACTACCTCAATCCCGATAAGAAGAAGCTGCAGGCCAAAGGCATTACCTCCGTGCGCGGACGGGTAGCCAATCTGGTCGAGCTGCTGCCGGGCATTACCCATCAGCAGGTTTGCGAGGCGATTCAGGAGGCGTTCTTCGCCCATTACGGCGAGCGCGTGGAGGCCGAAGTGATCTCTCCGGAGAAAATGCCGGACCTGCCGAATTTTGCCGCGACCTTTGCCCGCCAGAGCAGCTGGGAGTGGAACTTTGGCCAGGCTCCGGCCTTCAGCCATCTGCTGGATGAACGTTTTACCTGGGGCGGCGTAGAGCTCCATTTCGACGTCGAAAAAGGCCATATCACGCGCACGCAGATTTTTACCGACAGCCTCAACCCGGCGCCGCTGGAAGCGCTGGCCGCCAGGCTGCAGGGATGCCTCTACCGCGCGGATATGCTGCAGCAGGAGTGCGATGCATTACTCGTGGATTTCCCGGAGCAGGAGAAAGCGCTGCGGGAGCTCTCGGCATGGATTGCCGGCGCGGTACGCTAACGTGCGGTCACCCCGGCCCTCTCCCATAGGGAGAGGGCCAAAGAGATGATTACTCTTTATCGCCCAGCAGAACGGATTCCAGCGCGATTTTAATCATGTCGTTGAAGGTCGTCTGACGTTCAGCGGAGCTGGTCTGCTCGTGGGTACGGATGTGGTCGGAGACCGTGCAGATGGTCAGCGCTTTCGCACCAAATTCCGCCGCGACGCCGTAGATGCCGGCCGCTTCCATTTCCACGCCCAGGATGCCGTATTTTTCCATCACGTCGAACATTTCGCCGCCGTCCGGCGCATAGAACAGGTCAGCGGAGAAAATGTTGCCCACGCGAGCGTCAACGCCCAGCGCTTTTGCCGCGTCAACCGCGTTACGCACCATGCCAAAGTCGGCAATCGCCGCAAAGTCGTGGTCCTTAAAACGCATACGGTTAACTTTAGAGTCGGTGCAGGCACCCATGCCGATAACCACGTCGCGCAGCTTAACGTCCATACGCACCGCGCCGCAGGAGCCGACGCGAATGATTTTTTTGACGCCGAAGTCGGTGATCAGCTCTTTTGCGTAAATGGAGCAGGATGGGATCCCCATGCCGTGACCCATAACGGAAATTTTGCGGCCTTTGTAGGTACCGGTGAAGCCCAGCATACCGCGCACGTTATTCACTTCGCGGACATCTTCAAGGAACGTTTCTGCAATGTGCTTCGCGCGCAGCGGGTCGCCAGGCATCAGCACAACGTCAGCGAAATCGCCCATTTCTGCGTTAATGTGTGGAGTAGCCATCGTTAAATCCTTCTGAATGTTTTACCTGATGGCGGCTATGCCTAATCAGGTCGACAAAAAAGGCCCGGCGAGCGAGGCTCACCGGGCAAATAATCACAGCATGTTTTTGCCGTATTCCATCGGAGACGTACCGAAGTACGTTGCCAAGGTCTGGCCGATATCGGCGAAGGTTTCGCGGTGACCCAGCGAACCCGGCTTCACTTTCGGGCCATAGATCAGCACCGGAATGTGCTCGCGGGTATGGTCGGTACCGGTCCAGGTCGGGTCGCAGCCGTGGTCGGCGGTCAGGATCAGAATGTCATCTTCCCCGACCAGTTCCATCAGCTCCGGCAGACGGCGATCGAACAGCTCCAGCCCTGCGGCATAGCCTGCAACGTCGCGGCGGTGGCCCCAGGAAGAGTCGAAGTCCACGAAGTTGGTGAAGACGATGGTCTCGTCTCCCGCTTCTTTCATCTCTTTGATGGTGGCGTCAAACAGCGCATCCAGGCCGGTCGCCTTCACCTTTTTGGTAATACCGCAGTTGGCGTAGATATCGGCGATTTTACCCACCGATACAACCTGGCCCTTTTTCTCGTCGACCAGCTTCTGCAGCACCGTCGGCGCCGGCGGCTCAACGGCCAAATCGTGGCGGTTACCGGTGCGCTGGAAGTTGCCGGCTTTGTCGCCGATAAACGGACGCGCGATAACGCGACCGATGTTGTAGCCGCCTTCGGTCAGCTCTTCACGCGCGATTTCACACAGCTCGTACAGCTTATCGAGACCAAAGGTCTCTTCATGACAGGCAATCTGGAATACCGAGTCAGCGGAGGTATAGAAAATCGGCTTGCCGGTTTTCATATGCTCTTCGCCCAGCTGGTCGAGGATAACGGTACCGGAAGAGTGGCAGTTGCCGAGGTAGCCCGGAAGGTTTGCGCGCTTAACCAGTTTATCCAGAAGTTCCTGCGGGAAGCTGTTTTCATGCTCGGGGAAGTAGCCCCAGTCAAACAGAACCGGCACGCCGGCGATTTCCCAGTGGCCTGACGGGGTGTCTTTACCGGAAGAGAGCTCATGCGCCCATGCGTAGGCGCCGATAACGTCCGCGCTGCCGTCCATACCGGCGGCAATTTTACCGGTAGAACCCTCATGGGCTTTAACCAGCCCCAGACGGGTCAGATTCGGTAGATTGAGCGGGCCTTTGCGGCCGTTGTCAGCCTCGCCTTTGGCACAGGCTTCTGCAATATGGCCCATGGTGTCTGAACCGACGTCGCCAAAGCGATCGGCGTCTTCAGTCGCACCGATGCCGAATGAGTCCAGCACCATAATAAATGCACGTTTCATATTATTCTCCGTACCTTTTGCGCTGCAAAAAAGCGATCAGATCAGTATATAACTATTCGGTGATACGACGATAGACCGTCGGCGTCATTTCAGGCGCTTTATCGTCAAGTTTAATGGCCGCTTTCACGGCTTTGGCCGCTTCCTGCCAGCTGTTTTCATCTTTAGCATGGATAACCGCCAGCGGCTGCTGCGCGTCGATACGCGCGCCGAGGCGAACCACGTCGGTGAAACCGACGCTGTAATCAATCAGATCCGATGCCTGACGGCGACCGCCGCCCATTGATACCACCGCCATGCCCAGCGCGCGGGTGTCCATTTCGGCGACAAACCCTTCGCCTTCGGCATAGACGGCTTTGCTCAGCATCGCGGCCGGCAGATACTTATCGTAGTTTTCCACGAAGTCGTTCGGCCCTTTTTGCGCCGCCACCATCCGGCCGAAGACTTCTGCGGCTTTACCGTTATCCAGCACCGCCTGTAGCTTCGCCCGCGCGTCGGCGTCATTCTGCGCCAGCTTGCCGGAAATCAGCATCTCGACGCACAGCGCCATCGTCACCTCAAGCAGCCGCGGATTGCGGTACTCGCCGGTGAGGAACTGCACGGCTTCACGCACTTCCACCGCATTACCGGCGCTGGAAGCCAGCACCTGGTTCATATCGGTTAACAGCGCGGTCGTCCGCACGCCGGCGCCGTTGGATACCCCGACGATCGCTTCGGCCAGCGCGGCGGAAAGCTCATAAGTAGGCATAAAGGCGCCGCTGCCGACTTTGACATCCATCACCAGCGCGTCCAGGCCTTCCGCCAGCTTCTTGGCGAGAATGGAGGCGGTGATCAGCGGGATAGAGTCCACCGTTGCGGTGATATCGCGCGTGGCGTAAAAACGTTTGTCCGCCGGCGCCAGAGAGCTGGTCTGCCCGATAATCGCGACGCCGACATCTTTAATGATTTCACGGAAGCGGCTATCGTCCGGGAAAATATCGAACCCAGGAATCGCTTCCAGCTTGTCGAGCGTACCGCCGGTGTGCCCGAGACCGCGCCCCGAGATCATCGGGACATAGCCGCCGCAGGCCGCGACCATCGGCCCCAGCATCAGCGAGGTCACATCGCCTACGCCGCCGGTAGAGTGTTTATCGACGATCGGGCCATTGAGATTAAGACTCTTCCAGTCGAGAACGGTCCCTGAATCCCGCATCGCCATGGTCAGCGAAACGCGTTCCGGCATAGACATATCGTGGAAAAAAATGGTCATCGCCAGCGCGGCGATCTGCCCTTCTGAGATGGTGTTGTCGCGGATGCCGTTGATGAAAAAACGAATCTCTTCATCGCTCAGCGCATGACCATCACGTTTTTTACGAATAATTTCTTGTGCGAGAAACAAGATAACCTCCCGAGGAAAGAGTCAAAGGCCAACCACAGGCCGGACAGCATCCGGCCTTGAGGTCAGGCAAATTACGTATTAGTAGCTGCTGGCGCTCTTACCATCGCCGTGACCCAGCGCTTTCAGCAGGCTTGCCAGCAGGCTGGAAGCGCCAAAGCGGTAGTGACGAGAGTCGGCCCAGTCGGCACCGAACAGTTCATCGGCAATAGCGAGGAACTTTTGCGCGTCTTCTGCGCTACGCACGCCGCCCGCCGGTTTGAAGCCGACGCTCTGCTGAACGCCCATATCGCGGATGACTTCCAGCATGATGCGCGCGCTTTCCGGGGTCGCATTGACCGGAACTTTACCGGTAGACGTTTTGATAAAATCGGCACCGGCTTTGATGGCGATTTCAGATGCTTTACGAATCAGCGCTTCTTCTTTCAGCTCACCGGTTTCGATAATCACTTTCAGCAGCACGTTTGCCGCCGCGCAGGCTTCTTTACAGGCTTTCACCAGGTCAAAACCCACCTGTTCGTTGCCGGCAATCAGCGCGCGGTAAGGGAATACGACGTCAACTTCGTCTGCGCCGTAAGCTATCGCCGCGCGGGTTTCCGCCAGCGCAATAGCAATATCATCGTTACCGTGCGGGAAATTGGTCACCGTCGCGATCCGGATATCCGGGGTACCCTGCTCGTTCAGCGTTTTACGCGCGATCGGGATAAAGCGCGGGTAGATGCATACTGCGGCAGTATTCCCTACCGGCGTTTTGGCCTGGTGGCACAGCGCGATCACTTTTTCATTGGTGTCGTCATCGTTCAGGGTGGTCAGGTCCATCAGTTTCAACGCGCGCAGGCTGCTTGCCGTTAAATCAGTCATTTCATACTCCGACGGCGTATTGCCGTATTAAAGTTGGTTCACCTTGCGAGTCTGTTACTATTGTAACATCCCCTCGCCGTTACACTTCGATATACATCACAGTTAATGAAAACTAATTACTAATTTGCATTACTGTAGAGTGATATGAATCACATAATAAATCCCTGTGCATGCTCCCCGAAGGCCAGACTCTCTTTAAGCATAATCAGGAATCTCAGCATCGAGGAAATGTTATTATTGTAACATACCCGTGCGGTAAACCTCGATATCAGCGCGGACATTTTGTGCGAAAAAATGCCAGATGCATCATGAGTTATTGATAAAGAGATAATTATTAAATGATAGGATTTTAACACGCAGAGGAGAGTTCCCCGCGGCGGCGGTGCCGCGGGGTAGGGTCGTGATTAACGACGGCGCTATAGCGCGAGGAAGACGCCCGCTATCGTGGCGCTCATCAGATTAGACAGCGTCCCCGCCGCCACGGCCCGCATGCCCAGCTGGGCAATTTCCTGGCGGCGATTAGGCGCCATGCCGCCCAGTCCGCCAATCAGAATCGCAATGGATGACAGATTGGCAAAACCGCACAGGGCAAACGAGATGATGGCCTTGGTGTGGGTTGAAATCACCTGCAAACCGGCGGCTGCGACCTCGGCGTCGGCTTTCAGGTATTCACCGAAATTCATGTAGGCCACAAACTCGTTGATAATCAGCTTCTGGCCGATAAACGAGCCGGCAACGGTGGCCTCATTCCACGGAACGCCAATCACCCACGCCAGCGGCGAGAAGACCCAGCCGAGGATCATTTGCAGCGACAGATCCGGATGGTTAAACCAGCCGCCCACGCCGGAGAGAATACCGTTAACCAGGGCAATCAGCGCGATAAACGCCAGCAGCATCGCCCCGACGTTAAGCGCCAGCTGCATCCCGGAAGCCGCGCCGGACGCGGCGGCATCCAGCACGTTCGCCGGCGCCTGCGGATCGGCGTCGTTTTTGTCCATCGCCGGGTTGTCCCGGGGCTGCTCGGTTTCGGGCACGATAATCTTCGCGAACAGCAGGCCGCCCGGCGCCGCCATAAACGAAGCGGCAATCAGGTATTCCAGCGGTACGCCCATCTGCGCGTAACCGGCCAGAACGGAGCCCGCGACCGAGGCCAGGCCCCCGCACATCACCGCGAAGAGCTCGGAACGGGTCATAGTGGCGATATATGGACGCACCACCAGCGGCGCTTCGGTCTGGCCAACGAAGATGTTCGCCGTGGCAGAGAGCGATTCCGTGCGCGAGGTTTTCAGTACCGCCCGCAGCGCCCCGCCGAGAATGCGGATAACAAACTGCATGATGCCGAGGTAATAAAGCACGGCGATCAGCGACGAGAAGAAGACGATGACCGGCAGGACGCGCAGGGCAAAAACA
The DNA here is from genome assembly GCF_009025755.1 of Klebsiella sp. RCJ4. Classification (NCBI taxonomy): domain Bacteria; kingdom Pseudomonadati; phylum Pseudomonadota; class Gammaproteobacteria; order Enterobacterales; family Enterobacteriaceae; genus Klebsiella; species Klebsiella sp. RCJ4. The sequence continues at coordinate 120,848 of NZ_WCIN01000039.1, read as the reverse complement.
AACCCGCCGCCGCCGAAGACTTCAAACATCTTGTCGGAAACCAGCCCGCCAAAGATAAAACCGATCCCTTCATTGCCGTAAGCAATCACGTTGGCAACGCCGTTCGACATGGCCAGCAGCGCGGTGCGCCCGGCCGGCACGTAGAGAATTAACGCGCCGATCCCCACCTGGATAATCCAGGCGCCGAGGACGGTACGCAGGTTGATGGCTTTTCGATTACTGGAGAGGAGCACAGCGATGGCTAACAGCACCACCATGCCGATAAGTCCCATGATAATTTGCATACAGAGTCCCTGTGTATTGAGAGTTCAGCCTTAAAACCCCGCGATTATAACGGCATGAAACCATCATGCTCATTTCAGCTCACACATTTTAAGCAAAACAATGAGATAAAAAGGCAGGAATGAGACACAGGTCACTCAGCAAAGCGCTACGGAAGCGCAAAAAGCGCATTTGTATTATCAATCAGGGTATTCGCTATCTCTTCCGCGGGCTCAGAGCGTAGCTCACATAAGGTGGAGAAGACGCGAGCCGCCCGTTCCGGCCTGTTCGGCTGCCCCTGGAAACCGTTCAACGGCATATCCGGCGCATCGGTCTCCAGCAGCAGCGCCGAAAGCGGCAGCTGCGCGATCACACCGCGGGTCTTACTGGCGCGCGGATAGGTAATGGTACCGCCAACGCCAATCTTGTAGCCCAGCTGCACAAACCGCTCCGCCTGCTGAAGGCTACCGGCAAAACCGTGCACTACGCCGGTTCGCGGTAAAGCGTGCTTTTTCAGCAGCATCGCCAGCTTGTCGTGAGTGCGTCTGGAATGGAGGATCGCCGGCAAATCGTAGCGTTTCGCCAGCCGCATCTGCGCCTCAAATACAGAAACCTGACGCGCAAACTGCGGATCTTCCCGATAGAGATCGAGACCGATCTCCCCAACCGCGACCAGCTTAGCGTCGCGTTTCGCCAGGCAGGCTTCAAGCCGTTCAAGACTCTCTGCGCTATGCCGTTCAATCGCTATCGGGTGGAGGCCTAAGGCGGCGTAGAGCGCATCATATTTCTCCGCCAGCGCTAACACGCGGGCGAAGTTAACCGCTTCTGTCGCAGGTACCACGATCTGCGTCACGCCAGCCTCCGCCGCCCGGGCAATGCTGGCGCTTTCGTCGCCGGTGAAAGGGGGAAAATCGAAATGGCAGTGGGTATCAATAAATCGTAGGGTCACGCCAGGTCCTCATTTTCAAAGCTGGCATCATTGGCCTGCACCGCCGCGATGACCGGCGCCTGAGGGATCTCATTGGCCACCGGCGCTGGCGGAATAACGACCGTTTTCGGTACCGCAATACGCGGCGCATGGCGCAGCAGCGGCGGTCTGTCGGCCAGCAGTTTACCGACGGTAGCGAGAAAGTAGCGCCCGCACTGGCGTCCGGTCTTGTAGTCCTCCAGCAACGCCGGAAGACGGCTGCCTAACGCCATACTCTTCAACGGTTTCTGCGGATAAATTTCCAGAATTCTCAGCTTACCCGGCGGTTTTTCAATGAACTCTTGCGTGGAGCGATAGGTGGTTTCGTGATGCTGCACCAGATTCACAAACGGCTGCAGACTACTTTCGCCAAGCCAGCGCTCCATCCGTTTAAACCACTGCGGCGTGTAGTACATCTGGGACGGAACGGTGCGGATCACCACGATGGTTTGCGCCCCTCGACGGGCCGCTTCCTGTACGGGGATCGCATCGCTGACGCCGCCGTCAAGATAGCTCACGCCATCCAGCAGCACGCCGCTGCGGTAAAAACCGGGAATGGCGCTGGAGGCGCGAATCAGGTCAAGCCAGGTCTGCTGAGTGGGGGAAAAGTAGTTTGGCGTGTAATCATCGCCGCGACAGGCGCACATCCAGAACTCTTTTCCCTGAGCAAAACAATCTTCAGCATAGGCCATCGCCAGCGGCATCTTTTTCGAGGTGGTGTCGACCAGCCAGTCAAGATCGATAAGATTCCCGCCGCGCACAAAACGCATCGGGTCGAAAAACTCGCGGGCGGTGGTGTAGCGGGTGATCACTTTGCGGGCATAGCCGGGCTGGTTGCACAGATAGGCCGAGAGATTTTGCGCCCCGGCAGAGGTACCGAACATCATGTCGAACGGGTTGAATCCCGCGCGCATAAATTCGTCCAGTACCCCGGCGGTAAAAATCCCTCTCTGCCCCCCGCCTTCGCACACCAGTGCGAGCCTGCCCGGCTGGAAGGGTTTAACAGATAACGGCGTAATGTTGCCCAACGTAACGGGAATTCGCTGCCCCACCCTGCTTTCCTGTCTGGCTTATTATAAAAACAAAGGTAACGCAATTTTTAACGCCCTGAAACTGAGAAAGCCAGTCACATTGACTGGCTTTATGTAAGACGGTATTTCACGCGTTAACGTCTAGGGACGCCGACGGCCGGTGAACAGGCTGACCAGGAACAGGATAATACCGACAACGAAGACAATTTTCGCAGCCCAGGCAGCGGTACCCGCCAGGCCACCAAAGCCCAGAGCGGCGGCAATTAACGCGATCACCAGAAAAATAATGCCCCATCTAAACATACGTCTCTCCTTACCATAGTTAATGACGGTCGATTTTCTGCGCACTCAGGCCGCGCATACACAACCCTGTGGTGCTACACATCCTGCGGAAAGACCGCAGAATAAATTTTTTTAGTGAATAGATTTATTTGACGCTAAGGTCATTCTTCACGCTTTTGACGCCGGAAACGGCTTTCGCAATACCTTCCGCCCGCTCCGACTGCTTACTGGACTCTACCGTACCGGATAAATGTACAACGCCATCGGTGGTCTCCACCTTCACGTTACGCGACGGAACGATATCGTCAGCCAGTAATTTCGCTTTGATCTCGCTGGTCACCGCCGTGTCGCCGGCGTAGCCCTTCAGCGAAGCAGATTTTTCGTTCTGTACGCTAAGCTTGTCGTTAACGGAGGTCACGCCTTCAACCGCTTTCGCTACGCTAAGCGCCTGCTTATGCTGCTCTGAACTGTCAACCGTACCGCTTAACGTGACGACTTTGTTTTCAGTTTTCACAGAGATATCGGTGCTGCGAATATCTTTATGATCGATCAGCGCCGCTTTCACCCTGGCGGTGATGGTGCTGTCGTCCATAAAATTCCCGACTTTGTTCATCGAATTATCGACGGCTTGCCCGGCATTGCTTGCTGCAGATTTTGCGCTATCTGCGGTCGAGTTTTCCGCATACGCCGAAGCGCTGATTATTGCTGAGCCCAGGAAGAGGGCCAGGAGTGTCTTGCCGCTCTTAAGTTTTGTCATCGTTGTTCCTCGTTATATCTAAGCAGGTAAAGCAAAATAAGTAGTCTATTAAGCCAGGATTCCAAAAATTACTTATTAAATGTAGTAGATACGCGGAAGAGTGCGGCATGAACGGGTAAAAAAGCGCGCAAAACGGTAAGAATTAAGAACTTTCCAGAAAGGGCAATCTGAGGGGAAAATGGCGTGGAGCGCGGCGAAAACCGCGCTCCGGAGAGGATTAGTGCTCGCGGGTTTTACGGAACTGGACGTCAGGGTAACGTTCCTGCGTCAGGTTCAGGTTAACCATGGTCGGGGCGATATAAGTCAGGTTATCGCCGCCATCCAGCGCCAGCTGAATTTCGTTCTTACGCTTAAACTCTTCGAATTTCTTCGCGTCGCTGCATTCCACCCAGCGTGCGGTCGCGACGTTGACGGACTCGTAAATCGCCTCAACGTTGTATTCGCTCTTCAGGCGAGCCACAACCACATCAAACTGCAGCACACCCACCGCGCCAACGATCAGATCGTTATTGGCGATCGGACGGAACACCTGCACCGCCCCCTCTTCAGAGAGCTGAACCAGCCCTTTCAGCAGCTGTTTCTGCTTGAGCGGATCTTTCAGGCGAATGCGGCGGAACAGTTCCGGGGCGAAGTTCGGGATACCGGTGAACTTCATCATTTCACCCTGGGTGAAGGTATCGCCAATCTGAATGGTGCCGTGGTTATGCAGACCCAGGATATCGCCCGGATACGCCTCTTCCACATGCGAACGGTCGCCGGCCATAAAGGTCAGCGCGTCGGAGATCACCACGTCCTTGCCGATACGCACCTGGCGCATCTTCATACCCTTCTCGTACTTACCGGAAACCACGCGCATAAAGGCCACGCGGTCGCGGTGTTTCGGGTCCATGTTGGCCTGAATTTTAAAGACGAAGCCGGTGAACTTCTCCTCCGCGGCCTCCACGGTGCGGGTGTCGGTTTTGCGCGGCATCGGCGCGGGCGCCCACTCCACTAAACCGTCCAGCATATGATCGACGCCAAAGTTACCCAGCGCGGTGCCGAAGAATACCGGCGTAATTTCGCCCGCCAGGAACAGCTCTTTATCGAATTCGTTAGACGCGCCCTGCACCAGCTCCAGCTCATCGCGCAGCTGCTGCGCCAGGTCTTCACCCACCGCGGCATCAAGCTCCGGGTTATCCAGCCCCTTCACGATGCGCACTTCCTGGATGGTGTGGCCTTTACCGGTCTGATACAGGTAGGTTTCATCTTTATAAAGATGGTAAACGCCCTTGAACAGTTTGCCGCAGCCAATCGGCCAGGTGATCGGCGCGCAGCCGATTTTCAGCTCGTTTTCCACTTCATCCAGCAGCTCCATCGGATCGCGGATGTCGCGGTCGAGTTTGTTCATGAACGTCAGGATCGGCGTATCGCGCAGACGGGTGACTTCCATCAGCTTACGGGTACGATCCTCGACGCCTTTCGCGGCATCGATAACCATCAGGCAGCAGTCCACCGCCGTCAGGGTACGGTAGGTATCCTCGGAGAAGTCTTCGTGGCCCGGGGTATCCAGCAGGTTAACCAGGCAGTCGTGATACGGGAACTGCATCACGGACGTGGTGATGGAGATACCGCGCTGCTTCTCCATCTCCATCCAGTCAGATTTCGCATGCTGGCTGGAGCCGCGACCTTTCACCGTTCCGGCGGTCTGAATAGCCTGTCCGAATAACAGTACCTTTTCAGTAATGGTCGTTTTACCGGCATCCGGGTGAGAAATAATGGCAAAAGTGCGGCGCTTGGCCACCTCCTGCAAATAAGGAGACAACGTCATAATTCAATCTTCTTAGTAAACGCGGCAACGCGCCGCGCATGTTGAATACGAAAAAATTGCGGCTATTTTACCCATCAATGGGGGGGAGGCAATCAGTGTTTACACAGGAGTTGCTCCAGTTCGCTTAAAGAGGTGACCGTCCAGTCCGCGCGGAGGTCCGCGGGCAGTTCGCGCTGATGGGGGTTGAACCAGCAGGTCGCCAGCCCGGCATTCACGCCGCCGCGAATATCCGATTCCGCCGTATCGCCAACCATCAGCACCCGCGAACGATCGGGATTGCCCGCCTGCGCCAGCGCATAGTCGAAAATACGCGCATCCGGCTTAGCCACCCCAACCTCTTCGGAAATAATGAGCAAATCAAAGTGATCGCGCAGTCCGGTACGTTCAAGACGCGTCTGCTGCAGTGAGGTAAAACCGTTGGTGATGATGCCCATTTTTACCTTCCCCTGCAGCGAATCAAGCAGCGATACCGCTCCCGGCAGCGGCGAGCAGATCTCCGCCATCGCGTTCATAAACGCGGCGTTCAGCTCGCCGGGAGGGACGTTCAGGCGTTCCGCCCAACCGTCAAAGCGCTGATGCTGCAGCTGAAGAGAGGTAATGGCGCCGTTTTGATAATCCACCCATAGCGGCTTATTCACGGCCTGGTAGTCCTGAAAATCCTCTGCGGAGAACGTCACGCTATAGTCGAGAAACATCCGCTGTAGGCCGCTAAATGAGTCAAACGTAAATAACGTTTCGTCGGCATCAAAGAAAATCCAGTCCCACTTCATCGTATCACCTTGTCTTACATACTGATTGGCAGTGCCATTATGATGGCGTCCTCACGTCCGTCGACCGTGGGGTAATAGTTGCGGCGAATCGTCGCCTCGTTAAAGCCTAAGCTTTCATAGAGCGCGATGGCGGCGACGTTAGACGCGCGCACCTCCAGCCACAGCGTGACGACGCCGCGTTTTTCAACTTCATCAATCACCCGTTCCAGCAGCGCCCTGCCCAGACCGCGACGCTGAAAAGCGGGGTCGACGGCAATATTGAACAGCGTCGCTTCGTCGAGCACGATTTGCGTAATGGCAAAGGCCGCCATCACGCCGTCCACGGACAGTTGAAGATTCAGATAGCGCTCGCCCTGATTACTGGCAAACGTCTGTTCGCTCCACGGAAAAGCGTGGGCGCGCGTTTCAATTTGCCAGGCGCGGGGCAAATCAGCCGGGTTGAGGGTAGAAATCGTGTTCATGTGCGCAAATCTGTTGCCAGAGCGCCATGCGAGCAGGCGTGCTGGTCTGAAGTTCATCGAAAGCGGGCGTGGAAAGCTGTGCGCCCGCCAGCAGCAGCGGCGCGTCGGTGCCCAGCCGCCAGCTATTACAGCGTGCGTCCTGAGGCAGCATCGCAACGCGTTCAGGCGTCAGCTGCATCACCTGCTCCGGCATCAGGGCCAGCGCGCGCAGAATATCGCTGATAAGCGGTTCGGTCAGCGATGGCGGTTCTTCCGCCACCATCACCAGACGAATGTGTCCAGGAAGCGAGATAGCGATTTCACCCTGTAACGCCCCAGGACGACGTAGCGACCACTGGGTGATGCCCAGCTGCTGTAATTGCCAGTCTCGTCGGGATGTCATAGCGAAACACTCCTGTTAATTAAGCGCGCAATATAGCAAATCCGTCGTATCTGCGCCAACAAACTACGCGGCGGTCGGAGCGCATCCCGCCGCCAACAAAGAGGCAGGCCGAAAGATAACGTGTATAATCGGCGCCAGTCTTAATGAAGGAGTGTTTCATGTCCGCTTTTACCCCGGCAAGTGAAGTCTTGCTGCGCCACAGTGATGATTTCGAGTCCGCCCGCGTTCTGTTTGCCGGTGACCTGCAGGATGACCTGCCCGCACGTCTGGACACGGCCGCCAGCCGCGCCCATACCCAGCAGTTCCACCACTGGCAGGTACTGAGCCGCCAGATGGGCGAAAATGCCCGCTATAGCCTGGTCGCAGAGGCCGGCGATGTCGCCGATTGCGATACGCTGATTTACTACTGGCCAAAGAACAAACCGGAAGCGCAGTTTCAGCTGATGAACCTGCTTTCGCTGCTGCCGACCGGTATTGATATTTTCGTGGTTGGCGAGAACCGCAGCGGCGTACGCAGCGCCGAGCAGATGCTGGCGGAATATGCGCCGCTGAGCAAAGTCGACAGCGCGCGCCGCTGTGGGCTGTATCACGGTCGCCTGGAAAAACAGCCCGCGTTCAATGCAGAACAGTACTGGGGCGAGTATTCGCTGGATAATCTGACGATTAAAACGCTGCCGGGCGTCTTCAGCCGCGATGGCCTGGATGTCGGTAGCCAGCTGCTGCTTTCCACGCTGACGCCGCATACCAAAGGTAAAGTGCTTGATGTCGGCTGCGGCGCTGGCGTGCTGGCAACCGTGCTGGCCAGCCACTCGCCTAAAGTCCGCCTCTCGTTGTGCGACGTCAGCGCCCCGGCAGTTGAAGCCAGTCGCGCCACACTGGCCGCTAACGGCATCGAAGGGGAAGTGTTCGCCAGCAACGTGTTCTCTGAAGTGAACGGCCGCTTCGACATGATTATCTCCAACCCGCCTTTCCACGATGGTCTACAGACCAGCCTGGAGGCCGCGCAAACGCTGATTCGCGGCGCCGTTCGTCATTTGAACAGCGGCGGCGAGCTGCGCATCGTCGCTAACGCCTTCCTGCCCTATCCGAACGTGCTGGATGAGATCTTCGGCTTCCATGAAGTGATTGCCCAAACGGGCCGCTTTAAGGTCTACCGGACGGTGATGACCCGTCAGGCGAAGAAATAATCCCGCGTTTTTTCGGCGCCAGCAGACGCTGGTCGCCGATGTTTTTCCTCTCTGACCGTCCATTTTTGCAACAATCAATCCAACTGATACAATTAACTATTGACGAATAGCTGAAAACCACTAGAATGCGCCTCCGTGGTAACGATACTTTCATAGTGTCGATGGTATGCGAAGGTGGCGGAATTGGTAGACGCGCTAGCTTCAGGTGTTAGTGTCCTTACGGACGTGGGGGTTCAAGTCCCCCCCCTCGCACCAATATTCTTACCCTTCCGTTTTATCCCATCAGCTTCAAATTCATTATTACCAGCATCATCCCACTGACCAGCGCCACGCATGATGGCAGCAGAACAAAGTGCCTTAGCTGACGGTGCCAAATCATCACCGCTGACATGAGCATTCCCAGCGTCACCAATCCGCGCCAGGCATCTACCGACAAATCGGCAAACCCGAGGACGGCAATCAGTACGCCAGGGATCAACACGCCCCACCCACTCCCTAAAGTTCGCTGCAACATGTTTTCGCCTCTTACAACGATAATGATAACCAATATCATATGATAATTTTTATCATTTGTCATCCCAGGAAAATAGCGCGTCCTTATTCTTTACGTTTGTGGTAATGACATACATTCATGAAGGTGATAAATTAAGCGGCAAAAAAATAATATATTAAATTATCTGATTATTTCGTAAAAACCTTATTTTGCGCACTGTTTTTTATTATTCACTTCAAACTAACATCACATTGAATTTTAACGATTAATAATGACAACTCCGACATGACTGCACAATCCTGGCGCTCCCATTACGAACAGAAATATCAGTATTCCTTACGGCTATTTTTACTGCTTAATTTAGTTTCATCCGTCTTATCCCTTGTCAGCCCGCTCTTTACCGTCATCACTTTTACATTACCCTGTTTTCTGATAGTTGCCTGCAGCACGGTCCTGCTGCTATGGCACTGTAAATTCTCTCAGCACAAAATAAATATTCCGGTTATTTCTCTGCTATTTGGCCTGCTTTGGGCGTGGCACGTTGCGCTAAAAGCAATGGTGATGGGGCCGCCGCATTTTAACTACCTGGTGATCGCCTTATTAAGCGTGTTATTTATTGGCACCATTGCTTTTTCCAGCAATATCATTGGCTTTACTTTGCACTCTTTACCCACATACCTTATCTGCCTGATTCTTGGCGGAGGAGAACAATGGCTGCGCATGTCCTGGTGCTTTCTGTTGCCTATTGCCGGTATCACCCTGCAAAGCCTTATTCAGAAACGCAGCGATGTATTCACGCAGGGGCTCATGGATAAGCTGCTGAAGGAACGCAATACCCTTAACGATCTCAGTATGTTGGATCCGCTTACCGGTTTGTATAATCGCCGGGGCTTACAAAACCGGCTGGACACCATTCTTTCTCTCGACGGCGCCGGGCATTACGTTCTGCTGCTGGACATTGATCATTTCAAAGCCTACAACGACCACTACGGGCATATGATGGGCGACCAGGCTTTGATTCAGGTCTCCGCCGCCATTCGTAACGCCGTGCGCTCGCGTGACATCGTTGCCCGCTTTGGCGGCGAGGAGTTTATGGTACTGTTGACCAGCAGCAGTGCGGAAAACGCTCTTCAGGCCGCAGAGCGCATCCGCCAGCGGGTCTACGATCTGAAAATCCCGCATATGTTTAATGAAAGCGTCGCGACCAACGTGACCATCAGTATCGGCATGACGCCGCTGATGGATGCGGATATCGACAGCGCGCTGAAACGGGCGGACAACGCGCTCTACGAAGCCAAAAATATGGGACGTAACATTATTCTCACCAGCTAGGCCTTTACCGCGCGGCAGGCGTCGCCGCGCGGACAAATCTCTTGCCAAGCCGGTGCCGCGGCATTAGTATCAGAAATCATTATCATTTAGATTTGTATCTGGCACCCGATGGCTTACCGTTCACTCGCATTCAACAATGAGATCATCTGGCGGGCTCCGCTCCCTTCGGCTGAGCGTGAACTGGCGAACGCAATACGGGACAAAATTACCGCGTTACGTCCGCATTTGCTGGATTTTATCCGTCTGAATGAAGAAGCCCCTCATCATGCCCTCACCCTGGCTGAGTGGTCGCAGCCCGCGACGCTGAGTTCGTTAATCGCGACGTATTCTGACCATATTTATCGCAACCAGCCCGGGCAAGCCCGTGAGCAAAAACCGCTGCTATCCCTCTGGGCACAATGGTACATCGGTTTATTGGTGCCCCCTTTAATGCTGGCGCTGTTGAGTGAAGAACGCGCCGTTAGCCTGGCGCCGGAGCATTTTCGCGTCGAGTTTCATGAAACAGGCCGTGCCGCCTGTTTCTGGATTGATATCCATTCAGCAGGTACTTCCCCGGCAGAATCCGCGCAGTCCCGGATGGAAAAGCTGGTCACCACCGCTTTGCAACCCGTGGTGCAGGCGCTTGAAGCCACTGGCGATATCAATGGCAAACTTATCTGGAGCAATACGGGTTATTTGATTAACTGGTATCTCGGGGAAATGAGAACCCTGGTCGGAGATGAAAAAGTGGCCGCGCTGCGTCAGCTCTTCTTCTTCAACAAACAGCTATCAGGCGGTGAGGATAACCCGCTGTGGCGTACGGTGGTTTTACGTGAAGGGCAGCTCGTGCGCCGCACCTGCTGCCAGCGCTATCGCCTGCCGGACGTACAGCAGTGCGGGGACTGTACGCTGAAATAATCGATGGTGAAAACAAACGGGCGGCTATTCAGCCGCCCGTTTGTTTTTATGCCGTTTGCTGACTCTCTTCCGCCATGCGCTGCGCCTCTTCGGCCTCCTGCGCGAGCAGCTGTTTCTCGTACACCTTGAAGAATGGGAAGTAGATAATCGCCGAAACGCAGGCCAGGACGACCACCAGAATCGCCGCCCGGAAATCCCACCCCAGCGCCCACGCGCCGCCAATCGGCGCCGGAGCAGTCCACGGTACAACCGAAATCACCCGGCCGATAAGATCCAGCTTCATTGCCGCCCAGGCCAGTACGGCGTTAACCATCGGCGCCAGCAGGAAGGGAATAAAGAATACCGGGTTCATCACGATAGGGGTGCCAAAAATAACCGGCTCGTTGATGTTAAACAGGCTTGGCACCACGCTCAGACGGCCAATCGAACGCAGATGCGCGGAGCGGCTGCGCAGATAGCAGAATACCAGCCCCATCGTCGCCCCTGAACCGCCAATCACAATAAAGAATGTCCAGAACGCTTCCATAAAGATATGCGGCAGCGGAGCCCCCTGAGCCAGGGCCTGCTGGTTCATGCCGAGGTTAGTGAGCCAGAACATTTGCAGCATGCCGGAAACAATGGCCGCACCGTGGATCCCCGCAAACCACAGCAGGTGGCCCACCAGAACCGCCAACAAAATTGCGGGTAAGGAGTCCGCTGCGGAAACCAGCGGCTTAAAGATAGCCATAATCGCCTGAGGGATCAGCATATCAAAATGATGCTGAATAAGCAGGCTCAGGGGATAGAGCGTCAGGACGACAACCAGTACCGGGATCAACAGATCAAACGAGTTTTTGATCATCGGCGGCACCTGATCCGGCAGGCGAATACCGATATTATGCGCCTTCAGGAAGCGCATCATTTCAACGCAGTAGACCGCCACCAGAATCGCCGTAAATATGCCCGTTCCTCCCAGGCTATCTACCGGCAGGCTGCCGTTCGTTTTTGGCGCCGCCACCAGCAGGAAGGCCATAATCGACAGCATGGCGCACATAAAGGGGTCGAGCTGATTGGTTTTTTCGTAATGCTTGCCGAGGTTATAGGCGATCGCGGCACAAATATAGATCGACATAATGCCCATCGTCATATCGAACGGCGTCAGAATTCGCCCTTCAAACTCTTTTGCCAGATCCAGCCAGGCGCGGGCAAATCCCCATGTGGTATCCGGTGAAAACGGCGGATACGCAAATACCAGCAGAAAAGAGCCGACAATCATAAACGGCATGGCGGAGATAAAACCGTCGCGGATTGCCATAACGTGGCGCTGAGACGAGATGCGTCCGGCGACAGGGCTGATGTAATTTTCTACGAAGCGAAATATCAGATTAAATGCAGCATGGTTAGCAGACATAGCAGCCCTCCTGACAGGCTAGATGAACAGGCCCAACAACGATTATCTTGCCGTTATGATGAACCCGCTTCGGCGAGAGGGTTACCCAATCGGGTAGCCTGCTGGCCCGACTGCTCAACCAGGTTCGATTCATCTTCGGCTCTTTGTTATAGGTGACGCAGGGAAGTTACCTTGTCAGTATTCCTGTCTCCGTGAATAACCGCAACCGGTTACAGTAACCGGTTGCGGTGAATGTGAAGGAGATCCAGAAATTAAAAAGAATCTTGATTCTCTACCATGGATATTTACACTTTGCGAAGCTTGTGACAGATTTTTAACAAGCCTTAATCAGGAGATTCCAATGAGTCTGCAGTCCGTGCGGCAGTTTTTTACTGACCACGCCCCCGATATCGAAATCATCGAACTTACTCAGAGCACGGCCACGGTAGCGTTAGCCGCAGCGGCGCATAACGTTGAACCCGGGCAAATCGCCAAAACCCTGTCTTTAAAAATAAAAGAAAGGGTTGTTCTCGTTGTCGCGAAAGGCGATGCACGCCTGGATAATAAAAAGCTAAAGGAAGCCTTTGGCGCCAAAGCCCGTATGCTAAGCAGCGATGAGGTCATTACGCTGACGGGACACCCCATTGGCGGCGTCTGCCCATTTGGCCTGGAAGTTCCGCTGGCTGTGTACTGCGATATCTCACTGAGGCAGTACCCGGAAGTGCTGCCAGCAGCAGGTTCAATATATAGCGCCGTTCGTATTTCACCTGAACGGTTGGCGCAGCTGACTGATGCTAAGTGGATTGACGTGTGTCTTTAACAGACCGCTGAGGCTACTGAGCAAGGCGCATCACCGTGGCATCATCATTATTCGCCGACAGGCGCATAAGAATGTCTGCCGCGCTCAGTAGTCCCATATCAGAACTCACGCCGAGCTTGGTCATGGCGTTAAACTTATGGGCCCGAATCGTTTTGATATTGCGTTCCAGCTGCGTCGCTATTTCCGGCAACGAGTAGCCATAAGACATATATCGCAGGATGGTATGTTCCGTTGGGCTCAAAAGTTGGCTATAGATACTCTGCTTTTGGCTTAACGAGCTCTCATTCGCCGGATAGCTACGCTCGAGAAGCTGAAGCAAGCACTCCTGCAGCTGTAGCCGACAGGCCGATTTATTCAAAATACCGTGTAAGCGAGAAGGCGTCAGATGGCTGACCAAACGCATTTCCGCTTCATCATTAGCTAAGATAATTCTTTGCGTGTCGGGACAATAACGCGCGATCTCATGAAGAAAGAGCAAGCTTTCAAGTCGGGATCTGCGGTTACCTGAAAGTGAAAAAATAATCGCAGAAAAATCTCTCGCCTGAAACTCCCGTTTTAACGCCATCGTATCTTTAAAGAACTGAATACGATAATTCTTACCACTTTCATTAATTAATATGTGGCGAAGCGCCACTTCTGTCATCGCACATTTCTCTACGATAGCGACATATCTTGTTGTGAGGTCTTTTTCCATTCTGTTTGATCTCCATAGGCTGAATAAATATTCAGCTCCTTCATTCCCTGTGCACTATTAATCCAGGCATACATCTCTGCATTACTACGCAAAGATAAGCGGCGCATAGCACTATTTTTCTGCGCACTTATGGTTTTATTGCTCTTCTTCAATAAAGCAGCAATTTGATTAATTCCCCATCCTTTTGCAAGAAGTCTCAACACTTTACGCTCAGAAAGAGTCAGAATAACCAGCTTTTGCGGTTCTTCATCGATGCGTTCTACCTCAGGAGAGAACAACGTCTGGCTAATTCGTTCAGCGGCAAGTCCACCCGCGCGCACAACCTCAATGAGACGTTTTACCGGCTCGCTGTCCGAAATTAATGTACTTTCAGGACGCATTAATAATTGAACAGCTAACGGAAAACAGGCGTTGCCTACCATAAAGACCCAGTGTATATCCCTGTATTGAGTCATTAAAGAGTAGTAATGTTCGCAAATATTTCTTGGATGCTCTATTTCACCGGACAAGTCAGCAATGACTAACACTGCACGACGCAGCTGCAGCAGGGTTAGCTCATCCTGAGAACGACAAAAACTCAATTCATAATCAGGGAGATGCTCCCCAACGATGGCTTTTAAGCCGGACTGCATAACCGGTATTCTGCTGATAATAATGCCGAACTTACCTTGTCCTGGTAACATAAACCCTCCGCTTCCTGTCGAAGACTCACCGCCGGCGGAAAAACAATTGGATGCATAATTTAATAGTCATCGTAATTATTTTGCCCAAATGAATCTTTATCATCCCTGGCGGGTGCGCGATATCGCACCCTAAAGCCAACTTAATAATGAGGAGTAACATATTGCTGTTATCCATACCAATGATTAACATTAACACAGGTAGTTGTCATCAATAAATTAGAAATGGTTAACATCGTCGTTAGATACGCTAACTTAAGATATATTAAATAAAGATTTATTTATTTTATTTTTTTCCTAAATACTTTTGGTGATTCACCGCTACAGCGGCGAAAGAAGCGAGAAAAATAGGCCGCATCAGTAAACCCTAAGTAATCAGAAAGTTGAGCGATAGTCATGCTGGTGTACTGCAGGTTGCGACGCGCCTCAAGCATCAACCTTTGATGTAAAACCCCCAGTGCGCTGCAGCCATAAAATTCATGACACAAATAATTCAAATGAGTCGCAGACACCCCCACCTCCCTGGCATACCCGGCTAATGGCATATGTTCACGATAGTGGCTTTCGATAAGGCGCGAGAAATGACGCATGACGCTCCGCTTACGTTCCGCTTTGTCCTCCGTTATGAGCTGCGGTTGATATTGCCGATTCAGCCAGACCAACAGCGCTCCCAGCAGTGAATGAAGCATCATTTCGCGCGCATCGTAATCTTCGCGGTACTCCTCTTGCAAAGCGGTAAACAGCGCCCGGATATGGCCCCGGGAGCTCTTCACCGGCACGCAACGCGGGTGGCCGAGCACATCCAGCTGACTGCCAAACTGATTTTCAAGGCTTCCGAGCAGCGGCAGCGCCAGCGACAAAACGTAGCCCTCCGTACCCGGCGAAAAGCGAAATCCATGAATACATAGCGCCGGAACCACCTGAATACAGGACTCCGTCATCACGGTCGTCGCGCCTTCGATTTCAATCTCCGCCCGCCCTTTATGCAGATACAGTAGCTGCACCAGCTCTGCGTGCTGATGCACGCGGATATGCCATTCATAAAGATGGCTGCGCTGGAGTATAGACTCACAGTGCAGAAGATCGGGCGTTGGCCAGCCCTGATCTTCGCCATACAGTTTGAAAACGGGAATGGTACTCGCTGCCTGCATCACGACTCCAGAGCCTTTTCTATTACGCCACGCGTTCCATCGGCAGACCCACATAGTTTTCAGCGATAGTGGTTAACCCGGCGCGTGATTCAAGATAGTAGCGACGATCCGCCGCCTGCATTTTTCTGTCGAACTCGCTTTGTTGCGGAAAATCATGCAGCAGACGCGTCATAAACCAGCTGAATCGCTCACCTTTCCACACTCTATCCAGCGCCAAACGCGAGTAGCTGGCTAAGAGGTCAATACGGCCATGGTGATAATACTCACGCAGGATCCGCCAAAGATAGTTCACATCGGACGCCGCGAGATTCAGCCCCTTCGCCCCGGTAGGCGGTACGATATGCGCCGCATCCCCCAGCAGAAATAGCCTCCCGTACTGCATCGGCTCCACTACATAGCTGCGCAGCGGCGCGATACTCTTCTCAAGAGAGTGACCGATTACTAACTTATTGGTCAGCTCATCAGGGAGACGCCGCTTGAGTTCAGTCCAGAAACGTTCATCAGACCACTCCTCCACCTTTTCGCTAAGCGGTACCTGCAGATAATAGCGGCTTCGAGTTAGTGAGCGCTGACTACAGAGTACAAACCCCCGCTCGTGGTGGGCGTAAATCAGCTCCGGGTTCACCGGTGGCGTATCGGCCAGCAGCCCGAGCCAGCCAAACGGCCAGACGCTCTCGTACTCTTTCAGCACCCCTGCCGGGATGCTCTGGCGGGACACGCCGTGAAAGCCGTCGCAGCCGGCGATAAAGTCGCACTCAAGGCGGCAGTTTTCGCCATTGTTGATAAAAGAGACCGACGGTCGATCGCTTTTTGCCTCATTAATGGTGACATCGCTGACGCCATAAATCGTCGCTGCCCCGCATGCCTCCCGCGCCGCCATCAAATCCCGCGTCACTTCGGTCTGGCCATACACCATCACGCTTTTGCCTGCCGTCAGTTCCGTCAGCGGAACCGGTACGCGCTTGCCCTCAAACAAGAATTCGACGCCGTGATGGACCAGCCCTTCCGCATCCATTCGCCGCCCCGCCCCGGCTTCGCGCAGCAGTTCTACCGTTCCGCTTTCCAGAATTCCCGCGCGGATCCTCCCCAGCACATACTCAGGCGTCTGTCGCTCAAGGATGACGGTCTGAATCCCGGCGTGATGTAATAACTGCCCCAGCAGGAGTCCCGACGGACCCGCTCCGATAATCGCCACCTGTGTTTTCATCGCATCGCCTCAGCACGGTTAATTATTTGTTTGTTTTTTGTTTATTAAAAGTTTGAATTTGCATTTTTGATAACTCTGATGGGAAAAAGAAGGGAGAAACGGGTGCAAAAATTGGACTTTTCACCAATCTTGCGGAAGTGTGGCAGAGTTCAAATTTCAGGGTTCCCGTAGAGCGGGTGGTTTTTTACACATTGTTTGATCCTGACCGCTCAGCTAAAACAAGACTTCAGGTAAAAGTATCGCCAGACACTACGGCAACGGGCATCACGGACAGCAGGTATTTATGCAAGCAGATCGGGCAACTCAGCGCGCTATCACGCGATTGTGTATTCAATGTGGTCTTTTCTTATTACAACACGGCGCGGAAAGCGCGCTGGTTGAGGAGCTCTCAACCCGTCTGGGTCTGGCCTTAGGGATGGATAGCGTGGAAAGCGCCATCTCTTCGAATGCGATTGTTCTCACCACTATTAAGGACGGGGAGTGTCTGACCTCAACGCGAAAAAACACCGATCGCGGCATCAACATGCACGTCGTCACGGAGGTTCAACATATTGTGATTATGGCAGAGCATAAGCTGCTGGATTATAAGGATGTCGAAAAGCGATTCGCGCAAATCAAGCCGCTGCGCTATCCGCGCTGGCTGCTGGTTTTCATGGTCGGCCTCTCCTGCGCCTGCTTTTGCAAACTTAACAACGGCGGCTGGGACGGTGCGCTGGTCACCTTCTGCGCCAGTACGGTAGCCATGTATATTCGCCAGGTACTCACCCATCGTTCAATGCATCCGCAAATCAACTTTTGCCTCACCGCCTTCGTCGCAACGACTATCTCCGGGCTGATGCTGCGCCTGCCGGCTTTCACCAGCACGCCGACGATCGCGATGGCCGCCAGCGTGCTGCTGCTGGTACCCGGTTTTCCGCTGATCAACGCCGTTGCCGACATGTTTAAGGGGCATATCAACACCGGTCTGGCGCGCTGGGCCATTGCCAGCCTACTGACGCTCGCCACCTGTATCGGCGTGGTGATGGCGATGACGATGTGGGGGCTACGCGGATGGGCATAATTTTCTATCTCTACGAACTGGCGCTGGATATGATGCTGGCAGCCATTCCCGCCGTCGGGTTCGCCATGGTGTTCAACGTCCCGCAGCGGGCGCTGCGCTGGTGCGCGCTGCTGGGCGCTATCGGCCACGGCTCGCGCATGGTCATGATGACGGCGGGTTTTAATATTGAGTGGGCGACGTTTATGGCGGCACTGCTGGTTGGCAGCATCGGTATCCAGTGGTCCCGCTGGTATCTGGCGCACCCGAAGATTTTTACCGTAGCGGCGGTGATCCCGATGTTCCCCGGTATCTCCGCCTATACCGCGATGATTTCAGCGGTGAAAATCAGCCATTTCGGCTACTCGGAAGAGATGATGATTATGCTGCTGAGCAACTTTCTTAAGGCTTCATCGATCGTTGGCGCATTATCCATTGGCTTGTCTATCCCCGGGCTTTGGCTGTATCGCAAGCGTCCGCGCGTCTAGCTAATCGCGCCGCCGGGTCGCCCGCGGCGCTCCTTCCTGAGCGACCTCTATGCTACTATGTGTGCAGCTACCCCTCTCTTTTTAGTTGTTCAGAGTTGAGATTGATTTATGTCTTCACGAATATTAACTACCGATTTTAGCGGTCTGGATGACTTCATGCAGGATCACGCAGCGGTACTGGCAAAATCGGCCAGCGGCGCCGTCGCCGTATTTGCCAACAACGCCCCCGCATTCTATGCGCTGACGCCGGAGCGTCTGGCGCAGCTGCTGGAGCTGGAAGCAAAACTCGCGCGTCCTAACAGCGATATTGCGCTGGACGCGCAGTTTTTTGACGAGCCGACGGCGACCCCCGTTGCGGTTCCGATGGGGAAATTTCCGATGTACGCCGACTGGCAGCCGGATGCGGATTTTCAGCGCCTGGCCGCGCTGTGGGGCATCGCCCTGAGCCAGCCCGTGACGCCGGAAGAGCTGGCGGCATTTGTCGCTTACTGGCAGGCGGAAGGTAAAGTCTTTCATCATGTCCAGTGGCAGCAGAAGCTGGCGCGCAGCGTACAGATTGGCCGGGCCAGCAACGGCGGCCAGCCGCGCCGGGACGTCAACGCGATTAGCGAACCTGATAATCACATTCCACGAGGATTCCGAGGATGAGCATGAAAAATGTCGGCGATTTAATGAAGCGCCTGCAAAAGATGATGCCAGCCCATGTCGAACCCGCGTTTAAGACAGGTGAGGAGCTGCTGGCATGGCAAAAAGAACAGGGCAAGCTGCGTTCTGAGGCGCTGGAACGCGAAAACCGGGCCATGAAAATGCAGCGAACCTTTAACCGCTCCGGCATCCGCCCGCTGCATCAAAACTGCTCGCTGGATAACTACCGGGTGGAGTGTGAAGGCCAGATGATTGCGCTGTCCCGGGCGCGCCAGTACGTCGAGGAGTTCGACGGCAATATCGCCAGCTTTATCTTCTCCGGCAAACCGGGTACCGGAAAAAACCACCTCGCCGCCGCTATCTGCAACGAACTGCTGCTTCGGGGTAAGTCGGTGTTGATTATCACCGTCGCCGATATCATGTCAGCGATGAAAGATACCTTTGGCAACCGGGAAACCAGCGAAGAGCAGCTGCTCACCGACCTGAGCAAGGTGGACCTGCTGGTGATTGACGAAATCGGCATGCAAACGGAATCACGCTACGAAAAAGTGATTATTAACCAGATCGTCGATCGCCGCTCTTCGTCAAAGCGCCCTACCGGTATGTTAACCAACAGCACCATGGACGAGATGAACAAGCTGCTCGGCGAGCGCGTGATGGACCGGATGCGGCTGGGCAATAGCCTGTGGGTTAACTTCAACTGGGACAGCTACCGCGATCGCGTAACCGGAAAAGAGTATTAAGATATTTCTGAACCCCGCCGGCGTTATAATCAGGGGATTATTCAGTCACGGCGAAGAGTACGTCTATGAAATCTGCAAAAACGTTGTTCCGCACGGCAATGGTGGCCGGCGCTTTATTGACCTTTGCCGCGCACGCCACCTCCTGGCAGGATTCGCTCTCCAGCGCCGCTAACCAGCTCAGCAGTCAGAGCGGAAGCCAGCAAAGCGGCGGTATGTCCCTCTCTTCGCTGACCGGTTTGCTCAACGGCGGCAGCCAGTCGTTGACTTCCAGCAGCATGAATAATGCCGCCGGGATTATGTCTTACTGCGCGAAACAGAAGCTGGCTTCGGTTACCAATACCGAAAACGTTAAAAATCAGGTTCTGGATAAGCTGGGTCTCAGCACGCCGGAAAAACAAAAAGAGGACACCAGCTATCTTGAGGGCCTTCAGGGCTTGCTGACCAGTAAAGACGGCCAGCAGCTGAATCTGAACACCCTTGGCAGCAGCCCGCTGGCGGAAAAAGTGAAAACCAAAGCCTGCGATCTGGTCTTAAAACAGGGCGTGAGCTTCCTCTCCTGATTTTATCCTCTTAATGCCGCGTTTGGCGCGTTACCCTGGCCTGCGCGGCGGCAACGTCTGTTTTTTAACATCTTTCCCCCAAATCCCCTGGCTGACTGGATGTGAGGCAGTTCAAAAACGGCGATTTCTAAACCAATTCTGAACCACAGCACAAATTCATGACGATACAATTGCGGCAATATTGCGCTGCAATTACAGTGTAGCGTGAAAAAAGATCTATCTGGCCAGCCGACAGCTGGCGTGAATGAGGATGAGCTGTGTCAGAGTTGTTATCCATCGCCCTGTTTCTTGCTTCGGTGATGATTTACGCATTAAAAGCCGGTCGTAATACCTGGTGGTTCGCCGCCACCCTCACGGTGCTGGGCCTGTTCGTTGTTCTGAATATTACCCTCTACGCCAGCAATTACTTCACCGGCGACGGTATCAATGACGCGGTACTTTATACGTTGACCAACAGCCTGACGGGCGCCGGCGTGGGCAAATATATTCTGCCGGGCGTGGGGCTGGTCGTCGCGCTGGTCGCGGTATTTGGCGCACTCGGCTGGGTGCTCCGCCGTCGCCGGCATCATCCTCATCACTTTGGTTACAGCCTGGTGGCGCTGGTTCTGGCGCTGGCGTCAGTGGATGCCAGCCCCGCCTTCCGCCAGATTAGCGAGTTGGTTAAATCCCAGTCCCGCGATGGCGATCCTGACTTTGTGGCTTACTACAAAGAGCCGTCAAAAAGCATCGCCAACCCGAAACTGAACCTGGTGTACATTTACGGCGAAAGCCTTGAGCGCACTTATTTTGATAACGATGCGTTCCCGAACCTGACCCCAGAGCTCGGCAAACTGAAAAGCGAGGGGCTGGACTTCAGCAACACCGCCCAGCTCCCCGGTACCGACTACACGATTGCCGGAATGGTCGCCTCCCAGTGCGGGATCCCGCTGTTTGCGCCGTTTGAAGGCAACGCCTCGGCCTCGGTTTCCAGCTTTTTCCCGCAGAATATCTGCCTTGGAGATATCCTGAAAAACTCGGGTTATGAGAACTACTTTGTGCAGGGCGCTAATCTGCGCTTCGCCGGAAAAGACGTTTTCCTGAAATCTCACGGCTTCGATCATCTGTACGGCGCGGAAGAGCTAAAAACCACGGTCGCCGATCCGGCCTATCGTAACGACTGGGGGTTCTACGATGATACGGTTCTTGATGAAACCTGGAAAAAATTCGAAGCGCTTTCGCAGTCCGGAAAACGCTTTTCGCTGTTTGCGCTGACGGTCGACACCCATCATCCGGATGGTTTTATCTCCCGCACCTGCCAGCGTAAAAGCTACGATATGGACGGTAAAAAGAATCTTTCGTTCAGCGCCGTCTCCTGTAGTCAGGAGCATATCGCGGCGTTAATCGAGAAGATTAAAGCTTCGCCGTGGTTCAAAAATACGGTCATCGTGGTGTCATCCGATCACCTGGCAATGAAAAACAGCGCCTGGGACTATCTGAATAAGCAGGATCGCAGCAACCTGTTTTTCGTTCTGCGCGGCGATGAGCCCCGGCAGGATACGCTGGCCATCAAGCGTAATACCATGGATAACGGCGCGACGGTGCTCGATATCCTCGGCGGCGATAACTTTATTGGCCTTGGCCGCAGCAGCCTTTCCGGCGAGTCGCTCTCCGCCGTGTTCCTCAATATGAAAGAGAAGGTGCTGGCGTGGAAGCCGGATATCATACGCCTGTGGAATTTCCCCAAAGAGATGAAGAATTTCACCGTGGATTCACAGAAGAATATGATCTCCTTCTCCGGCAGCCATTTCCGCCTGCCTCTGCTGCTGCGTATCTCCGATAAGCGCGTTGAGCCGCTGCCGGAAAGCGAATACTCCGCGCCGCTGCGCTTCCAGCTGGCCGATTTCGCGCCGCGCGATAACTTCGTCTGGGTCGACCGCTGCTACAAGATGGGTCAGCTGTGGTCGCCGGAAGTGGCGCTCTCCACCGACTGGTGCGTCTCGCAGGGCCAGCTGGGGGGCGAACAGAAAGTCCAGCGCGTCGACAAAGCCCAGTGGCAAGGTAAAACCGCGTTCAAAGATACCCTTATCGATATGGAGCGTTATAAAGGCAACGTCGATACGCTGAAGATCGTCGATAACGATATTCGCTATAAAGCCGACAGCTTCCTGTTTAACGTCGCCGGCGCGCCGGAAGAGGTGAAGCAGTTCAGCGGCATCTCCCGACCGGAAACCTGGGGGCGCTGGTCTAATGCCCAGCTCGGCAGTGAAGTGAAAATTGAATATAAAGAGCCGCTGCCGGAGAAATTCGATCTGGTGATTACCGCCAAAGCCTACGGGCCGAATGCCAATAAGCCGATTCCGGTACGGGTGGGCAACAGCGAACAAACGCTAACGCTGGCCAATGATGTCACCACCACCACCCTGCATTTCGATAATCCGTCGCGCAGCAGTACGTTGACGATTGCGCCGCCGGACCCGCAGTCCACGAACGAGGGCAATATTCTCGGCCACTCTCCGCGTCAGCTGGGCATCGGCATGGTTGAAATCAAAGTGGTGAAAAGCGAAGGATAAGCCATCGTGCCCGGCGGCTTTTTGCGCCGGGCCGTGGTGACGGTGGGTGGAAATTAGCTATGCAGCGGCTTTAGCTCATCCGCCGACAGTCCGGTAATCCGCTGTACCGTCTCGGTATCTAAACCGTTCTGCAGCATACTGCCGGCAATGCGCAGCGCTTCCCGCCGGCTCCCTTCCTGCAGGCCTTCCAGGCGCCCTTCTTGTCGGCCTTCCTGTATCCCTTCCTGTCGGCCTTCCTGTATCCCTTCCTGCCTTCCCTCTTGCCGACCTTCCTGCTTGAGCTTTTGAGCGATAGACATCAACCTCTCCTCATAGTGTGGCAGACGGCGGGCCAATCGGCGGAGAAACACGCTCGGATCGGCGCTATTGCCGTACTGCAGCATATAATGAAACAGCACTCTTAACTGCCTGCGGTTAGTGTATCCCAGCATCACAAGGGTCGCCAACGACTCCGTAATCCCGCTGAGATCGCGCTGACGAATATGCTTTTGCATCAGCTCCAGCAGAGCGACCCGCCGGTGCTGAACGATTTCATCATCCGGCATCACCGTTACGTCAACCAGCGGAAACGGGCAGGCGTACAGCGTCCTCGCCATCTGCGGGTCGGCAAATTCATCCAGCCAGTTCAGGGAAAAGGGATAAGGACTGGTCGCGCCGTGATAAAAAAGCATCGGTACCACCAGCGGCAGCGTTTTGTGCCCGGCGTCGAGGTGCCGCTGCATCGCGGCAATGGCATAGCGCATCAGGCGAAAAGCCATATGGTTATCCGGCGAACTCTGGTGCTCTATCACCACATACACATATCCCAGGCCGCAGGGGGTTTGTACCGACCACAGTACGTCCGAGTACCAGGCGCGCAGATCTTCATCAATAAAGTTCGCCGGCTCCAGCCGTAGGGTAGAAAAATCACACCGCTGGCGGATCGCTTCCGGCAGGTGCAGCGTGAGAAAATCATTCGCCGTCTCCGGGTGGCGAAGAAATCGCTTAAAAACCGCATCATGCGGCGTCGAGGTCATCCGTTTTTTCATGGCCGTCCGCTTGCCTGAAAGAGAAGGAGAGCCGGACTCTACCATCGGTTTTTACTTCGTTGGTTTTGGCGATGATTTTATGGGAAGCGCCTCGGAGAATCGCGCAGCGGCCAGCCCGGCTGGCCGCCATCAGCAAAGCTTAGTAATCAAACTGACGGTAATAACGGCGGATATTAAGATCATGCCCGGTATGGTGTTCAAAATGGGCCGCCAGCCTGTCCACCAGCAGGGTGGAAACCACGCACGGCGCCATAATCCAGCGGAAAGCCTCATCAATGCCGTTCAGCGGATAGTCGCGCGGGTCAATCACCACCAGATGGTCGGTGATCTTCTCAGCGAAGCGTTCGACGCGCTCATCCAGCGCCCGGCATTTACCCTCGCCTTTGACCAGGAACAGCGGGACCTCTTTTTCCAGCAGCTCCAGGGTGCCGTGGAAAAACTCGGCTGAACTCACCGATTTGGTCCGCTTCCACTGCATCTCTTCGAGAATACACATTGAGAACAGATAGACCTCACCCCACATTTCCGCCCCGCCGATCCACATCATATAGTCGCAGCCGTGATACTGAGCGGCGATTTTATCCGCCTGCGGATCGAACTGGCGTTTGGCCTGCAGAAGATTTTCCGGCAGCAACTCCAGCTGGCTGGCAAAACGATCGTAATTGGCGAAATCACCGTGACGATAAATGATGCGGAAGAATAACCAGAAGAGCAGCATATATTCATATTCCACGCCGTTCTTGTGGCACATCGGAATATGCCAGCTCGCCGCCTCGGCTAATGGCGAATCGGCATTACGGGTAATGGCCACCACGCGAATCCCCTGCGCTTTGCACCATTCGGCAATGGCTACCGACTCTTTGGTATCGCCGGACTTGGATAACGTCACCACCACCGCATCTTTATTTAATTTTTTATGTCCGCGATGAATTAATTCCGCCGCCTGCTCAAGGTAAACCGGCACGCTGGTTAATTCTTTTGCAAACTCATTTATTGCCATCATCGGCGCCAAAGAACCGCCCACCGAGGCGAAAAATAAGGCGCTACAGCCGCTCTGATAAATATCATCGGCAACGGTTTCCGCCTGTTTGCGCGCAGCGATGATCTCGCGAGCACTGGTCAGGTACTCGTCCTGATTAAAACCCAACATAGTTTTCTCCTGAATAATCAGATTTTACTTTTTAAGACGCGATCAAAATCGTCAAAAATACGTTTAGCCAGATCGATGCCTTTCAGGCCGGCGGTATGCCAGGCCAGCATCTGGACGGGAACAATCAGCAGCAGCGGCGCCAGGTGATGTTCACACGGGCAGCTTAGCGCCAGCGTCTGCGCATCCTCTTCGTCGCTCAGCGTCAGCGTAAAGGCGCGGGCAATGGACGGCGCCATATAGTCCCGCAGCGCCCGGGTCCGCGCATCCGGCGCATCTTCAATAAACAGCATCACATGGCGGGCATTGGCTTCCAGATAGGGGCCGTGCATATAGGCCTCAAGTTCAAAACCGCTGGAAGGCACGCGTACCGTTTCGGTAAATTTGGTTTCGAACTCCTTCGCGACGCCCACCAGCGCGCCATAGCCGGTGGCGACAAAGCGCTCGCCGCCCCGCAGCGCTTCGCCATGCCTGTCGATAAACCGCGAGGTGCGGTCAATGACATCCGGGATCGCCGCCGCCAGCCGCTGCAGTTCGGCAAGATAGCGCTGCTCCTCGGCCTCGCTGGCTTTCCCCTGGGCACGGGCAATCATCAGCGCCATCAGCAGCAAATTCAGCACCGTCGCGCTAAACCCGCGGGTGACAAACCCCACGCTCTCGATACCGGTATTGATATCCAGTATCCCATCGCAGGCCCGGGCGATCGGACTTTGCGGATCGGAGGTCAGCGCAAAAACCGGCAGGCTCAATGCCTGTACCTTACGCATCGCCGCCAGCGTCGAGGCGCTTTTACCGCTCTGCGAAATCGCCACCACCAGATCGGTATGCGGATCGACCGCCTCGTAGTGCGTAAAGTTGTACGGCTCTTTAATCTCAACCAGGACGCCGAAGCGCTGCTCAAAGAAATAGCGCGTGCACAGGGCGGCGTTCAGCGACGAGCCGGTCGCCAACAGCAGAATGCGGCGCACCGGGTGCTGGCGGGCAAAGGTCTCAATCGCCGCCAGCTTTTGCCGGTAGTCGCGCAGGATCTGCGTCAGACAGGCCGACTCTTCGCTGATATAGGTCATCATCGTTGGTACCATTTTCGACTCCCGTTAAAATAAACCTATCCACGACCCCAGAATGCCCACCAGCGCCATTCCGCCGATAATAGAAAGCGGTTTAACCTTGCGCCCCAGCAGCCAGTAAACGATGCCAAAACTCACCAGCGGCAGCATGCAGGGCAGGATGTCGTTGATAATGTCCTGCACCTGGGTTTTCGCCTCTCCGGCGCCGAATGAGAGGGGGATGGTGATATCAATCATTGAGGCGGTCATCGCCCCGACCACCATCAGGCCGATAATCGACGCGCCGTAGGTCAGGCTCTCCATCATTCCGCTCTTCTGGATCCGCTGCAGAACCCCGGTGCCCAGCACATAGCCCCAGCGGGTAAAGAACCAGCGCACCAGGATGTGCGGCACGTTGAACACCAGCAGAAACAGAATGGGGCCGAGAATGTTGCCCTTTAGCGCCAGGCTGGTGCCGATGCCGGTAGCGATCAGGCGCAGCGTGCCCCAGAAAAAGGAGTCCCCCAGCCCGGCCAGCGGCCCCATCAGCGACGCTTTGACGTTATCAATCGCGTTGGCGTCCATGTTCTTCTGCTGGCTATTCTTCTCCTCCATCGCCGTGGTGATCCCCAGCAGCAGGGTGACGATATGCGGCGTGGTATTGAAGAACACCAGATGCCGTTTCAACGCCCCGGCCAGCTCCTCTTTGCGCGGATAGAGCTTTTTCAGCACCGGAATCAGCGCGTAAACAAAGGCGAGATTCATCTGCCGCTCATAGTTCCACGAAAACTCCATCTGGAAGGAGCGCCAGAATACCCGGCGTAGATCGCGCGGCGTGATACGGGCCTCTTCCTGCGCCTGCGGTTGCAGAGTTTCTTCAGAAATCATCTTCGTCGTCATCGCTGACTCCTTGTTCTGTCGTCGTACGAGGTGAGCTCAGCGCGGTGACGTTAACCATCACCACCGCCACGATAGCGCCGAGAATAGCGATGCCGGTCACCGGGATTTTCAGGTAGGCCATCAGCACAAAGCCGAGGAAAAAGTACGGCGCGACTTTCTTATTAATCAGCAGTCTGGCGAGCATTGCGAAGCCGAGTGCCGGAATAATGCCGGTAGCGACGCTGAGCCCGTGTTTGATAAATTCCGGGATGGTATCGAGCAGGGATTTCACCGCATTGCTGCCGACCAGGAATGAGATGGTCACCACCGTGGCGAGCATCAGCGACAGCCCGAAGCCGGCAATCAGATGCATGCGCTCAATGCCGACCGTATCCGCCCGCTCCGCGTAGCCGTCAGCCTTCTGGCTGAGCATCGGGATAAACATCCCCAGATAGACGTTTTTCAGGATCAGCGTCAGGGTGGCGATGGGCAGGCCAAGCAGCAGCGCCGTTTCCGTTCCCGCGCCGGAGGTAATGGCGAACGCCACGCCGAGAATACCGCCGGTTACTACATCAGGCGGGATCGATGCGCCGACGGAGAAAGAGCCGATAAACGCCAGCTCAAGCGTCGCGCCCATGATGACGCCGGTCTGTACATCCCCCAGCACCAGCCCGGTCAGCAGCCCGGTGACGATTGGCCGCGAAATCAGCGACGTCCCCAGGGCATATTCCGATTGCGCGATAAACGCCACCAGACCCAGTAAGAGAGCCTCTACCATAATCTGTCCTCCGCGGAGTTAAACGCATTGCGCAAAAAGCTGTTTGCGATCGTTAGGGACCTGGCGGATCTCAACTTCGACGCCTTTCCCGACCAGCTGCTGCAGTTGTTCAATTTCTTCCGGCAGTAAATTGATCGCCTTAGAAATATTTTTACTGCCCGCTTTGGCTTTTATTCCGCCGAGATTAATACTTTTTATCCCCTCAACGGCGCTGGCAATACGCCAGGCGTCATTGACCGATTCCACGACGATAAAAAGATGATATTTGTCGGTCACGCCGCTTTTTATCGATTCGATAGCGTCGTTAATATTTTTAATCACCAGTTTTACCGAAGGCGGTTTAGCGAGCTTAATTGTGGTTTTCCGCAGTTCATCTTCAGGGACATTATCGTTGGCGATTAAAATGCAATCGGCGCCGACATACTGGGTCCAGGAAAAGGCCACCTGGCCGTGAAGTAATCGATGGTCAACCCTTAATAGCGTAATCATGGTGTTCCCTCATTTCAGAAGTCTTTATCAATAGTCATCGCACTGGCAATCATCTGATTGCAGTACTGAATGCTCTCTTTGGCGCTTGTTAATGCTTCAGAAATTAATTTCTCGGTATTTTCTTCGCCTGCGGAAATAAGTAAATCAATAATCAGCGGCAGGTTTAAACCGGACAATAAATGAAAATTAGGGCGCGATAAAAAACGCACAAACTCATTATTGACGCTACCGGCGAAAATATCCGTAATGACAATCAGCTCATCCTGGGCGGGGAAACGCGCCAGCAGCGTCTCCACCTGCTGCGTCAGATCGGCCTCCTCTTCGACATAGGCGCAGAGAGTATAAATATCCGGCTGCTTACCGAGGATCAGCTCCACGGAGTTCAGCAGACCGTTAGCAAAGGTGCCATGGCTGGCAAAAATATAGTGTCGTTTCATCCTTACCTCGAAAGCGCATTCCACTGCTTTCTTGATTGCAACCGGCGTGCCAGAAACAGTGGCGCGCCGGCTAGCGCAAGGATCAACTAATGAAGGGGATTAAAACTCTTGATCTTCCTGAATAAATTCAGTTTCCCGCGTCAGAATATCGTGAATGTAGTACAGCTCTACGGCGGGGATTTTGACACTATATCCACTCTCTATGACACTAAAAGCCTCGCGGAGCGTCGCCAGCTCGCTCTGCGGACACTGTTTGCCGGAATAATGGGATGGCGAGGCGTTGCGGATCAGGCGCTCTATCAGACAGCTGATATGCACGTACAGCGCCACCTTGCGATCGTTAGGCACATCGCAGCCGGCCAGATGCTCATAGCGCAGTAAAAACTGCTCAACCTGATTGATCACTTTACCGGTATCGAGGATCGTCACCGACTCGATCACCCGGCGCAGCGAGAAATTTTTCAGGATCAGGTTATTGATCTCGCTGACCTGCTCAGCGGAGGCCAGTTCGCCGAAGATACGCATCAGCGGGCGGCTTCCTTCGCCGGAAATCAGCGAATCCAGCGAGATCCACGGCAGATCGGGGAGATGCGGATCGAGGGTGCCGACAATCGCCAGCACCTCATAGCGGCTGAGCATCGGTGCCCGGCGCGCGGGATCGGCGAGGGTTTCCACATCGCATGCCACAATATCGATGCCGAGCGTCTCAGGAATGCTGGCTTTTAACAGCGCCGACAGATTCGCCGCCGCCCCCAGACCGGTGGCGCAGGTTGTAAGAATCGCCCGCGGTTTGTCCGTTTGCGGGTAATAGAGCTGATGCTCAACCGCGAGGTCATTGCCTATCTCCCGGACGATATCTTCCAGCATATCGCCCTGCAAAACCCGCTCCCCGACGTACATCGCCATCCCGGTCGAGACGTTATTAATAATCGCCATCGGCGTGGACAGCCGGCGGTTGAAGTGGCTGTGAATGGCGTTCAGCGATCCCATATCGACCAGGATGACCAGTCCGGAGGCCAGCGCGTGGCTCTCGATCCAGGCCATCACCTGATCGGCGATAGCCTCCGGCGTCACGTCGAGCGGCATATCGAATGACTCAAACAGCTGGCTTTTCAGCAACCGATTCGCCACGTTGGCGATGCTGCTGGCGGTGGCGTAACCGTGGGCGAGGATAACTGCCCGGGTCACCTGCTGCTGACTGATAGCGCCGTTTTTCTGTAACCACAGCACCAGCAGCAGCAGGTCAATGCGTCGGGGTTCAATATCCAGCTTCAGCGCCAGCGCGGCGAGGATCTCTTCACAAAAGCGATACAGCAGCGGGTATTTCTGCGCCAGGAAATCCTCCAGCTGGCGGCTTTTCTCATTGCTCATCGTCGACTGCGCCTGGCGAGAACGATGAATCAGGTAGTGGCTCAGGGCGTAGATACAGTTGCCGTTAAACTGAATATTGAAGCGCTTTTCAAGGCGATAAAACTCCTCCCGCACCTGATGGGTTATCAGCAGCAGCAGATGCGAGCTGTTGGCATCATGATTATCGAAAATCAGCCGATCGAAGAGGGTTTCCATCTCCTCGCCCATGCTTTTTTGCGCCTCTTCCCAGACCGTTTTTTTACTCAGCACCGCCTCATACAGCGCGAGAACGCGGCACTGAGCATCATAGATCAGCCCCTGAACCGGGTCGCGCGCGCGCAGCAGCCAGACCAGGCTGGTCTGCGGTTCAATAAGCAGCGGTTCCTGCTGGCCCATCGGTTCGCTAAGCGCCGGCGTCGCGGCCATGATATTTTCCGGCAGATCGTGCAGCGTGACGTTTAGCCTCTCGCTGCCCGGAGACCTGGCCCACGCCGACGCGACGGCGTACTTGACGACATTCTTCAGCTCACCGACGTTGCCGCGATAAACGTAGTGCGTCAGCACCTGTAAAAGCCGGGGCGTCAGCTGCAGTCGGGCGGACAGCGTGCGGGCCTCCTGCCAGAAAAACTGCAGCGTTAACGCTTCTTTCTCGCCGCGGCTGCGATTTTGTAAATCAGGCAGGCTAATGAGGATCGGAATACGACGAATAAAGGTGGTCAGAAACGTGCTGTGAATATCTTCGGTGGTGGCAAACACCAGCCGCAGCGAAATCGGCATCCCCTGCGCCGTCTCTCCCACCCGATAGATCTCTTTGCGGTCCAGCCAGGTGAAGAGCTTCTCCTGGCCCTGCGCATCGAGGCGGTGGACCTCATCGAGAAACAGCACGCCGCCGTTTGCCGCCTCAAACGCCCCGGCTTTATCGCCCTGCGCGCCGGTAAACGCGCCTTTGACGTAGCCAAACAGGTTGGCGGCCAGCAGCTCCGGGTTGCTGGCGTACTGGGCGCAGTTGAAGCTGACAAAGGGCGCATCGGGCGGCAGCAGTCCCTGGGCGATGGCAAACTCGTGCATCAGCTCCGCCATATAGCTTTTGCCGGTTCCGCTGTCGCCGACGATCAGCAGCGGCAGCCCGCCGTTGGGATAAAACAGCGCGGTTTTCATCTGTTCGATAGGCTTGCGCAGGCTACCGTCATGGCCGGTAAGCAATGAAAAATGATCTGCCTGTTCCGGCTGCCGGTCGCTCTCCGCGAGCAGCTCCGCCATGCTGGCGTACTCGCTGCGGGAAAGGGGGAAAAACTGCTGGCAGAAAGCGGCCTTATGCAGGAAATAGACCGGACGGGTATTAATCTTCACCAGCACATCCTGGGCCACCAGCTGATTCAGATAGTGGCTGGCGGTGTTTCTTTGCATCGCAAAACGCCGGGCCAGGTAGCCGGCGGTGAAGACCTCGCTCAGGTTATCCGGATCAAAAAAATCGGTCTGATTTTGCAGAAAAGCCAACAGTTCCGTTTTACGCATCGCATCCCCCATCAATGCCATCATAGGTACTTAGAGCCTCTTCCAGTAGGCGTTATTGGCGCAGGCAGTTTGAACACGGCCAGCGCGGAAGAACCGGAGCGTACACGTAGTACGTGAGGATTATTCGCTACGCTCCCCCTCCAGGCCGCCCTGAGGGCGTTCAAAACTCTGCGAGTTTTGTCTGAGCACTGCCCAGGTTCAAAATGGCAAGCAAAATAGCCCTAATGGGATAGGCTCTTATGATGCGGGAAATCCACCAACCATTGGCGCTTAATTTATTTTTTGCGGTTCAGAGCACAAAAAAAACGACGCCCAAATCCGCGGGCGCCGCACAACAAACCGATTACAGCCGCGACAGGGCCTCCCGCATCCCCGCGCTCAAAATGACTTCCAGATACCGCGTGACCTGTTCGGCAAGACCCGGTATTGCCGTCAGATCTTCACCCCAGTGCCCGGTATCCTGCAGGACTTCGGTGACCAGTTCATGCAGCGGGCGGCCTTGCGCCACCTGCGCCCATCCTGCGGCAAAACGGCTTAGCCAGACGTCATCATCCTGCAGCGGATACGCCTGCCCGTCGCGCTGCCCGCGATAGAAGGCGATGAGCGCCGCCAGGGCGAACGTTAGCCGCGGCGGGATTTCGCCGTGCTGGCGGATATGCGTCAGCAGCTGCGGCAGGATCCGGGTGCGAAATTTGGTCATGCCGTTCAGGGCGATAGAGAGCAGCTGATGGCGAATCCAGGGATTAAGAAAGCGCCCGGTCACGGCATCGGCAAACTGCCTCAGCTCATCGGCTGGTAAATCCAGCGCCGGAATAATCTCCTCGTCGATAGTTTGCTGCACATAATGGCGAATGGCTTCGTCCTGCATCGCTTCGCCAACGGTATCGACGCCGCACAGCCACGCCACCGGCACCAGCGCGGTGTGCGCGCCGTTAAGAATGGCGACTTTGCGCTCTTTATAGGGTCGGATATCCTCTACGAGACGGATATTGAGCGGGTAACGTTCGAGCCGCAGCGTCTTCGCCAGCGCCTGCGGCCCCTGGATAACGAACAGCCAGAAATATTCGGCGGTATCCAGGAAAGCATCATGGTAGCCCAGCTCCGCTTCGAGCTTTTCCGCTTCCTCGCGCGGGTAGCCGGTGACGATGCGATCAACCAGCGTTGAACAAAACGTATTGGCGGTCTCAACCCAGTCGCGAAAAGCCGCGGGCAATTGCCACTCTTCGGCATAGCGCAGCACCAGCGCCTTCAGCGCTTCGCCGTTGTAGTCGATCAGCTCACAGGGGATAATCGTCCACCCCTTATCCGCTGCGCCGTTGAAATGGCGGAACCGTTCGAACAGCAGCTGGGTCAGCTTCGCCGGAAAGCTGACCGGCGGCTTATCGTCAGGCCGGTCTCCGGCGTGATAGCTGATGCCCGCTTCGGTGGTATTTGAAAATACGAACGCGATCGCCGGATTACGAGCCAGCGCCAGATAGCCGGCAAAATCCTGCCACGGGTTGATCTCGTTATTCACCGATCGAATAATCCGCGCCTCGCTCACCGCCTCGCCGCGTTCGTCCAGCCCGCGGATCGCCGTGGTGTAGAGTCCGTCCTGGATATTAAGCGACGGCGGAAACTCGGTGTTGATCGGGCGAATGATGGTCACGCCTGCCGCCAGATCGGTTTGCTCATTCAGCAGGTCCAGCTGCCAGTCGATAAACGCCCGCAGGAAGTTGCCTTCGCCGAACTGAATCACGCGCGTCGGGTACTGCGGCCCGGGAAAATCTTTTCTGTTTAACGATTTCATAGCCTTACCTGCTAAAAATGAATGACGCCTTTGATAAGCTGGCGATTGTTAATCACGTCGTTTTCGTAAATCTCAGCCAGCGACCTGAAATCGTAGCGGTGGGTCAGCATCATCCCGGCGGTCACTTTCCCCTCGGCCATCAGCCGCCCGACTTTGGCAAAATCCTCTTCCGTCGCATTACGGCTGCCCATCATGGTCGTCTCTTTCTTATGAAACTCCGGGTCCGGGATCTGCAGCTCACCTTTAAACAGGCCAACAAAGATGATGCTGCCGCCGTGGCGGATTAAATTCACCGTATTGTTCATCGCCTGCTGATTCCCCGTGGCGTCGATCACCTTCTGCGCCAGCGAACCACCAAACGCGGCACACAGCCGTTCGGTGAACTGCGGGTCGGAAGGGTCGAGCGTGGCCAGACCAAGGTGCTGCGCCACGTGGTCGCGCCGCGCCGGGCTGGTATCCGCCACCACCACCTGCGCCCCGTCGGCTTTGGCGATCGCCGCCGCCCCGAGACCAATGGGGCCCGCGCCGACCACCAGCACCTGCTCTCCCGGCTGGATAGCGGCGCGGCGCACCGCGTGGGCGCTGATGGCAAAAGGCTCAATCAGCGCCGCGGCTTCCGGCTCGACGTCATCCACCACCAGCAGATTTTTTACCGGCACGCAGAGGTACTCGCTAAACCCGCCGTCCCGATGTACGCCGATCACGGAAATTTTCTCGCAGCAGTTTGTCCGGCCGCTCAGGCAGGCCGGACACTGACCGCAGGCGACGTAGGGTATGACGGCAACCTGCTGTCCGCTTTTCAGATTAAGAATATTTTTACCCAGACCGATAATCTCACCGCATATTTCATGACCGAGCACGCGCGGATAGCTAAAAAAAGGTTGATGCCCTCCCCAGGCATGAATATCCGTACCACAAATCCCCACCGTTTTTATTTTAATAAGCACTTCATCATCGCCGGGAATGGGAATCTGGCGTTTTTCCCAGCGCAATATTTTGGGTTCCTGACACACTAATGTATTCATCGACGTCATAATAATTTCCTCCGTATTTGTTGGTTTAGATATCGATGAAAAACAGAGGTGAGAATAAATTCATTGCAAAAATTGTGAAATCTCGCGCACAAAACTGTTTTAAATCCGGCTTTAATAGCTAAAAAATGGAGATGCATAATGAGCCGCTCGCAAAACCTTCGTCACAACGTCATTAACCAGGTCATAAACGATATGGCGCGCGGCTTTCTTCCGTCGCCGCTGCCCTCACAAAGCGCGCTGGCGGAGATGTACAACATCAGCCGCACCACCGTGCGCCATATCCTCAGCCACCTGTGCGAGCGCGGCGTGCTGCGCCAGCGCGGTCAGGACTACCAGATCCTTCGCCAGCCGGAGATGCAGGACGGCTTCGATGGCTCCAGCGCCTCGCTGGCCGAACAGAACCGTCTCTTCGAGCAGGCGTTTTACACCATGATTAACCAGCGCCAGCTGCGCGCCGGAGAGATATTTTCCGAGCTACAGCTGGCGCGTGCTGCCGGCGTCAGCCCGGTGGTGGTCAGAGAATTTTTGTTAAAATTCAGCCGCTACAACCTGATTGAAAGCGAAAAGCGCGGCCAGTGGAATATGAAGAAGTTTGAGCAATCCTGGGCCGAGCAGCTGTTCGAACTGCGGGAAATGCTGGAAACCCACGCGCTACAGCACTTCCTCAACCTCCCGGACAACGACGCCCGCTGGCTGCAGGCGAAAACCCTGCTTGAGCGCCATCGCTCCCTGCGTGACAGCATCGGCGACAGCTTTCGTATGTTTTCCCAGCTCGATCGCGACTTTCATTCTCTGCTCCTGTCCGCGGCTGAGAATATATTTTTTAATCAATCACTTGAGATTATTTCCGTAATTTTTCACTTTCACTATCAGTGGGATGAGAGCGACCTTAAACAGCGCAATATCATCGCCATTGATGAACATATGACTATCCTGAGCGCGCTTATCTGCCGCAGCGATCTGGACGCCAACCTGGCGCTGCGTAACCACCTGAACTCGGCGAAGCAATCAATGATTAACTCGCTCAGGCAGAGCGAATCCCAGGCTTATTAAGTACCGATTAAAAACAGAAAATGATAATCAGCAGCACAGATCTCAAAACATAAACCAGCGCCAGAAAAAAGGTTATTTATGCTGAAAACAAGTCGACTTACTTTACTGTGAAATAGGTGGGTGGGGTTTAAACCATTCGATGTCACTTGTCGTTCAAATAGAATAACCAGGAGTCAGGCGTGGAATCACGAAATATCACTATCGACCCGCAGACAACCTTTGATAAAGGAAAGACGGAGACGATGACTGTTCCGTTAGATAATACGTTAACGCGTAGTACTCGCATTAAAAAAATTCAGACAACGGCAATGATCCTGTTATTTCTGGCGGCGGTGATTAATTACCTCGACAGAAGTTCATTGTCCGTCGCGAACTTAACGATTCGCGAGGATTTGGGGCTCAGCGCCACCGAAATCGGGGCGCTGCTGTCCGTTTTCTCGCTGGCCTACGGCATCGCCCAGCTCCCCTGCGGGCCGCTGCTGGACCGTAAAGGTCCGCGCATCATGCTGGGGCTGGGGATGTTTTTCTGGTCGCTGTTTCAGGCGGTCTCGGGGATGGTGCACAGCTTTACCCAGTTCGTGCTGGTGCGTATCGGCATGGGGATCGGCGAAGCGCCGATGAACCCCTGCGGCGTCAAGGTGATCAACGACTGGTTTAATATCAAAGAGCGCGGCCGCCCGATGGGTTTCTTTAACGCCGCCTCGACGATTGGCGTCGCGATCAGCCCGCCGATCCTTGCCGCCATGATGCTGATGATGGGCTGGCGCGGGATGTTTATCACCATCGGCGTGCTGGGGATCTTCGTCGCTATCGGCTGGTATATGCTCTATCGCAACCGGGAAGATATCTCTCTCACCGCCGACGAACAGGCCTACCTTAACGCCGGAAGCGTCAACGTTCGCCGCGACCCGCTGAGCTTTGCCGAATGGCGCAGCCTGTTTAAAAACAAAACCATGTGGGGAATGATGCTGGGCTTCAGCGGCATCAACTATACCGCGTGGCTGTATCTGGCCTGGCTGCCGGGTTACCTGCAAACGGCGTATAGCCTCGATCTGAAAAGTACCGGTTTTATGGCCGCCATTCCTTTCCTGTTCGGCGCCGCCGGTATGCTTATCAACGGCTACGTCACCGACTGGCTGGTTAAAGGCGGCATGGCGCCGATCAAAAGCCGTAAAATTTGCATTATTGCCGGGATGTTCTGCTCCGCCGCGTTTACGTTAATTGTGCCGCAGGCCACTACCTCTATCGCCGCGGTGCTGTTAATCGGTATGGCGCTGTTCTGCATCCACTTTGCCGGCACCTCCTGCTGGGGGTTGATTCACGTCGCGGTGGCCTCGAGAATGACCGCGTCCGTCGGCAGCATCCAGAACTTCGCTAGCTTTATCTGCGCCTCCTTCGCGCCGGTGGTGACCGGGTTTATCGTCGATACCACCCACTCATTCCAGCTGGCGCTGATTATCTGCGGCTGCGTGACCGCCCTCGGCGCGCTGGCCTATATTTTCCTGGTTCGTCAGCCGATTAGCGACCCGCGTAACGGCTGAATCTCAACGCCCTGCTGGCGGCGGGGCGCTCAACGTTGCGCTCATTTCATACTGTTTTAATGCCATGGGCGTATAGCCGGCGGCGTGAAACAGCGGCGTAAAGCGCTCCGGGATGGTCACCGAGGTCCCGAGCCCCGGAAAGCGTTGGGCGAGCGCCATCAGCATTTCCCGTCCCAGCCCGCGCCCGCGGGCGGCGGGATCGACCCATAAAAACTGCAGCTGCGGCCTGCTGGATAAGGTCGCCAGCACGGCGAAAGCCTGCTGATGGAGGCTCAGCGCCCGGCACGGCAGGGTGCTGAAGGTGAGCGGGTCCATCAGCCACGGCAGCTGGCCGTTAATCTCGGCGCCTGCCCTGCGCGTCAGCGCCAGCACGTCAACATCCTCTAATACGGAGGGCCCGTCACTTCCGGCCTGCGCGCTTAAATAGCCGCACAGCCCGTGCCGCACCTCGAAGCCCAGCGATTGATACAGCGCCACCGCGGCGTGGTTGTCGCGGATAACCTCCAGCCACATCCGCCGTACGCCCTGCTCGCGCAGCGCGTCGATAAGCGGCGACATCAGCCGGCGGCCAACGCCCTTTCCGCGATACGCAGGCCGCACCGCGAACGCCGCCAGCCTGGCTTCATCGCCGCGGCGGGCGACGACCGCCATCGCCGCGGGGACATCTCCATCCAGCCAGACGCAGGAATCCAGCAGGCTCAGCCCTTCGGCGCTAAAACGCTGGACAAAAACCTCTACCGACAGCGTGACGGGAACCAGGTAATCTTCGAAACAGTCGCAAAGGATCGTCGTCAGCTGCGCGACGCTGAACTGGGTGGCGGAAACGGCGGTAAGCTCCATACATTTCTCCCGGAGGCTGCTATGCTGAGGTGATGAAAACTAACACTATAACCGCCGCCGCGACGTTACGCCTGACTGAGGAGCGAGACATCCCTCTTCTGCCCGCCATTGAGCGCTCGGCGGCCCAGGCTTTTCGCCAGATCCCGGCGCTGGCCTGGCTGGCGGAAAGCGAAGTGATAAGCCCCGAGCGCCACCGGCTGTTTCTTGAAACTGACCACAGCCTGCTGGCCGTGACCGATGACCAACCGATAGGCTTCCTGCTGAGCGAACCGCTGGACGATGCGCTGTTTATCGTGGAGATCGCCGTTCATCAGGCGTGGCAGGGGCGAGGCGTTGGCCGCATGATGCTGGAGCAGGTTATAGAGACAGCCCGCCAGGCGGCGTATCCGGCGGTCACGCTCACCACCTTCCGCGACGTGCCGTGGAACGCGCCGTTTTACACGCGCCTGGGGTTTTCAATGTTAAGCGAGCTAAGGCTACCGGCGGGACTGGCGGCGAAAAGGGAGCTGGAAACGGAACACGGCCTGCCGCCGGAAACGCGCTGCGCCATGCGCTTAGCGCTGTAGCCTCCGGCGCTGATTTCAGCGGCGGAATATGGTACAAAGTACCATTCAAAACTTACCCGTTGATACCCGTATGTCCTGGTCAATCGATATCATTTCCTGCATTACCGATCGCTTTGTGGAACTCACGGCGACCGAAAAACGCATCGCGCAGTTTATTCTCGATGATGTCGCGGCGGCGGCGGAGCTGCCCATCGCGGAGATGGCGCGCCTGACCCACACCAGCCAGGCCTCGGTCACCCGCTTTGCCCGGGCGCTCGGCTGCAAAGACGTCCGCGAGCTGAAGATGAAGCTCGCGCAATCCCTGGCGGTCGGGCAGCGATTTATCCTCGATGTGCCGGACCTTGAGGGCGTGCAGGGGATCTACGAGTCGATCATCGGCGTGCTGGAGACCAACCGCCGGGCGCTGGATATTGAGGCGCTGAAGCGCGCGGTGAGCTGGCTGAGCGACGCGCGGCAGATCCTGGCCCTCGGGATGGGCGGCGGCTCCACCATCTGCGCCCAGGAGATCCAGTACCGTCTGTTTCGCCTCGGCCTGCCGGTGGTCAGCCAGAACGACGGCCTGCTGGTGCGCATGATGAGCTCGGCGGTGACGCCAAAGGATGTGGTTATCGTGCTGTCGCTGGGCGGCTATACCCAGGAAATTATTGAGAGCGCGGCGATTGCCAGGCAGTACGGCGCAAAGGTCATTGCCATCACTCCCGCCGGAACGCCGCTGGCGGAGCAGGCGGATCTGGTGCTGCCGCTGCTGGTGCGCGAAAACGACTATATCTTCAAGCCCAGCACTTCACGCTATGCGATGCTGGCGATGGTTGACGTGCTGGCCACCGAACTGGCGATGGCCAACAAAACCCAGGCAAAGGGCAGGCTGCGCCGGATTAAGCTGGCGCTCGACAGCCATCGCGGCGGCGTCGACAGGCAGCCGCTGGGCGATTAACCGCAGCGGGCGGCGGCGATAAACCTCTCCGCCTGCTGACGGGTACGCTCCACGGCCTGCCCGGCGCGATACAGATCGCTTCCCAGACCGGCGCCGGCGCATCCCGCCTCGACCCAGCTCGCCAGATTCTCCGGCGTCACGCCGCCGACCGCCAGCACCGGCACCTCCGGCGGCAGCACCGCTTTCAGCGCCCGAATATAGTCCGGGCCGAAGGTGGAAGACGGGAAAATCTTCAGCCACTGCGCCCCGGCGTCCAGCGCGCTAAACGCCTCGGTCGCGGTAGCGCATCCTGCGCAGACCCGCATTCCGCGCGCCACCGCCCGGCGGATGGTCGCCGGCTGAGTATTCGGCGTCACGATAAGCTTCGCCCCGGCATCGGCCAGAAAATCGACCTGCTCCACCTTAAGCACCGTTCCCGCGCCAATCACCGCCTGCTCGCCAAAGCGCGCGGCCATCTGCGGAATGCTCTGCTGCCAGTCCGGTGAGTTGAGCGGAATTTCGATATAGCGAAATCCTGCCTTTATCAGCGTCTCAATATGCTCCGCCGCCTCAGCGGGGCGAATACCGCGTAAAATCGCCACCAGTTTAATCTTGTCCATGCATTATCCTCGCCATGCCGCTCAGCAGCGCCTCATCGCCGCTGCAGCTGTTAACCGTCATTCCGCGCGCCTTCATCGCCCGACTGTAGCGGGCATTCAGCGCCGGGTCGCCAACCAGCGTGACGCCAGAGGTACGGTAACGCTGCCCGAGGGTCGCCACCTCCGCGCCAATCAGCAGCCCGGAGAGATAGTCGCTGACCGAGGTTGCCGCCAGCGCCCCGAGCACCCGGGCAGCTCTGGCGACAAACAGTTCGCTAATCAGCGACGGCTGCGCCAACCCTTTTTCCAGCCCCTGTTCAAAGGCCGCCTCGTCCGCCTGCTGGGCCGGCAGCCCTTTGCCGATCAGCGATTGCGTCATCAGCAGATGATGCAGTTCGCCGGTCATCGCCGTGGCAAAATGACGCACCATGCCGTCCGTCACTTGTACCCATTTGCAGTGGGTGCCCGGCAGCACGTAGCACTCCGCCGGCGCCAGCTCTATAGCCCCCAGCAGCTGCGTCTCTTCGCCGCGCATCACGTTGAACTCCCCGTCCTGGGCAATCTTGAGCCCGGGAATAATCCACACGCCTTCAGCCACGGCGCATCGCTGCTGCCCCGGCGCGTCGATCGCCGCCGGACAGGCCAGATACGGCACCGCTTGCCAGCCCGCATCGCTGCCGATCATCCCGGCCATCAGCACCGGCAGCATTTCGGCGCCGCGCCAGGGGGCCACATGCTCCGCGAATACGTCGGCGGGCGATCGTCCGTTCAGGCGGGTGATGCCCAGCGGCAGCTGCTTCGTCCCGATGCACTGGCCGTTGCGAATCAGCCAGCCGCGCAGCTGGGTAGAGCCCCAGTCGACGGCAATATAGTCCTTCATGGTGCTTCTCCCGAGGCCTGCACCGCCGTCTTCGCCGGAATCGCCTGCCCTTCCCGCTCTTGCGTAATCATTTCCAGCGCCTGCTGACGGCTGATTTTGCTGGCTGGCGTCATGACGGTGACAAAAATGGCGGAAACGAAGCTGCCGACGACCGAC
Source organism: Klebsiella sp. RCJ4 (assembly GCF_009025755.1). Lineage (NCBI taxonomy): Bacteria > Pseudomonadati > Pseudomonadota > Gammaproteobacteria > Enterobacterales > Enterobacteriaceae > Klebsiella > Klebsiella sp. RCJ4. The sequence continues at coordinate 80,239 of NZ_WCIN01000039.1, read as the reverse complement.
GGAATGCACGGGTTCCCCCAGTAAGCCAGCCAGTCTGCCTTAACCAGAACCACAATCGACACCAGCATGCCGCTCAGCAGCGCGGTGAGCGCGCCCTGCCAGTTAAAGCGCAGCCAGAAGCGGCCCAGAATTGAACAGACGAACAGCCCGGACATCAGCATGGAGATCATTTTGGTGATATAGCTGATGATATCGTTCGAGGTCAGGGCGAAGATCATCGCCAGGCCGATAACGAACGCCAGCATCCAGCGGGAGAGCGTTATCGCCTTATGCGCCGGCGGCATTTTTCCGGTAACAAGGGTGTAGACATCGCGCATCATGATGGCCACGGCGGCTATCGCATCGGAGCTGGCCGAAGACATAGTGGCGGAAAGCCCGGCAATCAGCACCACCAGACCCAGTATCGCCGGCAGGAAGCTGGTGGCGAACAGGAAGGCGTAGTTGCTGTTCTCAAGATGGGGGTTCATTGTCCATGCCGCCATGCCGATAATCGCCGGCAGCACCGAGAAAAACAGATACAGCACGCCGGTATAGACAAACGAGCGGCGCACCGAAGAGACATCTTTCCCCGAATAAATACGCTGGCGATAGGAAGGGGTCGCCAGCACGCCGACGCCGATGACCATCGCCAGCGATAGCGCCGGAATGACGCCCAGCTTATCGACCGCGAACAGGCTCATCGCCCTGGGATCCATCGCCTGTACGATGGCATCCCATCCGCCGACGTGAACCACCGCCAGAATCGCCATCAGGATAAAGCCGAAAAAGAGAATTAATGCCTGAATGGTATCCGTCCATACCACCGCAGAATAACCGCCGATGATGACGTAAATCGCAAAGGCCAGAGCGATAATAATTTTCGCTAGCGTCAGATTTATCCCCGTCGCCCAGGATAAATACATGCTGCCGCCAAGAATATGCGCCCCCAGCCAGCCAATAGAGGCCACAAATATCATTATGCCGACGATATTTTTAATTAAATGGCTGCCGCCAGTATAATAAGAGAGCTCTTCGCTCATGGTCATAAAGCGCAGTTTACGCACCGGGGCGAACAGCCAGGCGACCAGCAAAATACCGATGGCCCCGCCCACGCCGTAGAGCATTCCGGCCCAGCCGTTGCTGTAGCCGAAGCCTACGGCGCCCATGCTTGAACCGGTCCCCACCATGGTCGCCACGGTGGAGCCCAGCGTCAGGAACAGCGGTAAGGAACGGCCGCCGAGTAAAAAATCTTCACCGCTTTTTTGATTACGCGACACGTACCAGCCAAGCCAAATCATGGCCAGCGCGTAAATAATAAAGCCGACTAAAAAGATATGACTATTCATTATTCACATCCTGCCAGTTGAGTATGTAAAAGGTAAAAGGCTACGAAGCGCTGAATGAATTCAGCGCTCAAAAATCCTGTTTATATTTCTGGTTAATAAATTTTTATACGCGAGCCGCGTTATAACAGGTCACATCTACTTCGACTTTACAATCCACCACCAGGTCCGCGACGCAGCAGATACGGGCAGGCGGGTTGTCGCCAAAGAACTCGCGGAACACTTTATTGAAAGACTGGAAATAGCGCGCATCGGTGAGAATCACCTTGACGTGCACCACGTCGGCCAGGGTGTAGCCCGCTTCGGTCATGATATCCACGCAGTTCTGAATCGCCAGACGCGCCTGGTCGACAATCCCGCCTTCCACCACTTCACCGTCCTTCATCGGCGTCTGGCCGGAAACGTACAGCCAGCCCCCCGCCTCCACCGCGCGCGCGAACGGCAGATGCTGCCCACCGGTCCCGGTACCACCTTCTACGCCATAACGTTTAATACTCATTTTGCACTCCTTAGTTCATTTGGCGGCGCAGGAAACGCCCCGCGCGCCCGATAATCTTTTTGTCGCTGCCGTAGCTCATCACGCCGTTGACCATCACCGCCTCGATCCCCTCCGCCGGTTGTTTCGGGTCGGAGAAGCTGGCGACATCGCGCACCGTCAGCGGATCGAACAGCACCAGATCGGCAAAGTAGCCCACTTTCACCAACCCACGATCCGCCAGCTGGAAACGCGCCGCCGACAGCCCGGTCATTTTGTGGATAGCGGTGGTCAGCGGAAACAGCCGTTCATCGCGGCTGTAGTGGCCCAGGACCCGCGGGAACGCGCCCCACAGCCGCGGATGCGGCATCGGGTCGTTCGGCAGACCGTCGGAGCCGATCATGGTCACCGGGTAACGCAGCACCCGCCGCACGTCCTGCTCGTCCATGTTGTAGTAGATGGCGCCTGCGGGCATCAGCCGCGCCGCCGCCTCGTGCAGGCTAACCTGCCAGCCGTCGGCAATCTGCCGCAGGGTTTTTCCGGCCTGCTCGGGCTGCGCTTCCGACCAGGTAATGACGATATCGAACTCATCGGTGACCTGCTTCATATCCAGCGTCGACGAGCTGGCAGAATAGGGGTAGCAGTCGCAGGCGATCTCCTGGCGCTGGCGCATCTCATCGAAGAAAGCCAGCGTCTCCTTCGTGCGACCCCAGTTTTTCGCGCCGGCGCACTTATGGTGCGATACCACCACCGGTACGTTACCGTGGCGGCCAATGCGGAACGCCTCGTCGAGCGCATCCAGAATCGGTTCGAACTCCGAACGCAGGTGGGTGGTATAAATTCCCCCCTCCGCCGCCAGCTCCTCGGCCAGCGCCATCACTTCTTCAGTGGTGGACTGAAACGCGCTGGCGTAGGCCAGCCCGCTGCTCAGCCCCAGCGCGCCCTGACGCAGCGCGTCGCGCAGCTGCACCCGCATTCCGGCAATCTCGGTTTCCGTCGCCGGGCGGAACAGATCGTCCATATGGTTATTACGCAGCGCGGTATGGCCAATCAGCGTGCCGACGTTCAATGACGGCTTCGCCGCCTCCACCGCCTGGGCGTAAGCGTCAACGGTGGGGTAAACAAAGTGCTCCTGCTCGCCCAGCAGGTTCATCGGGTCAGGCACGCCGTCGCGCAGGGTCGCCGTCGCCGCGCTGATCCCGCAGTTGCCGACAATCACCGTCGTCACCCCCTGACTCAGCTTGGGCAAATAGGCCGGCATACGAATGACGTTGATGTCGTCATGGGTATGCACATCGATAAACCCGGGCGCCAGCACGCGCCCCTGCCCGTCAATCACCTGCTCCGCCGGCAGGTTCAGCGCCGGGGCCATATCTACAATCCGATCGCCCTTCACCGCCACGTCGCCGCGAAACTGCGGTCCGCCGCTGCCGTCAATGACCGTGACGTTTTTGAAAAGCCAGTTAACTTTCATCGCAATGACTCCCTTTCAACTCTATCGACAAGTTAACCATTTACAAGGCGGAAAAACAGTGGAAAACTACGCAAAAACCAGATCAAATTGTGATACTTTTATTCACAAACAATAAAAATCACATATTAAATTTATATTTTTCAATTAATTAAAATTGATACTCAGCTTTATTCCGAGCATAAACCCTAAAAGGATAGTGTTATGAAATACCACTCCGATACGCTTATTCCGCACAAAGCCGCCGTGATGGCCGCTCCGGCAAATCTGCTGGCGGAGGAGGTCTGCCTCCCCGCCGCGCTGCTGAAAAAAACGGCGCTGGAAAATAACATCGCCTGGATGCAGCGCTACGCCGACGCGCGCGGCGTCTCGCTGGCGCCGCACGGTAAAACAACGATGACGCCGTGGATTTTTCAGGCCCAGCAGCGGGCGGGCGCATGGGGAATCGGCGTGGGCAGCGCCTGGCAGGCCAGCGCGGCGATGGCCAGCGGCGTTGAGCGCGTTCTGATGGTCAATCAGCTGGTCGGCAGGGCGAATATGCAGGCGGTATCGCGCCTGAAGGCGCATTACCGGGCGGCGGAGTTTATCTGCTGCATCGATAGCCTCGCCAACGCCCGCGCGCTGTCGGCCTTTTTCAGCGAACGGCGGCAAACGCTGGACGTGCTGATTGAACTGGGCGTGGCCGGCGGGCGCTGCGGCTGCCGCAGCGTTGAGGATGCGCAGGCCCTGGCGGAGGCCGTCGCGGACCTTCCTGGCCTTAAGCTGCGCGGACTTGAGCTGTATGAAGGGGTGTTGCACGGCGACGATCCGCAGCCGCAGGTGGAAGCTCTGCTGCACCAGGCCGCCGATTTGGCCTGCCGGATGGCGCATCTGGTTGAGGGGGAGTTTGTGCTGACCGGCGCCGGTACCGTCTGGTATGACGTGGTGTGCAATATCTGGCTGGCGGCGAAGAAACCGGCGCGGTGCCGGATCGTTATCCGCCCCGGCTGCTATATCACCCACGATCGGGGGATCTACGATATCGCGCAGAAAGCGCTGGCGGCGCGCGATCCGATCGCCTGCGATCTGGGCGGTGATTTAACCTCGGCGCTGGAGCTGATGGCGATGGTCCAGTCGGTGCCGGAAGCGGATCGCGCGGTGGTCAACTTCGGCAAACGCGACTGCGCCTTCGACGCCGGACTGCCGCAGCCGATCGCTCGCTATCGCAACGGCGCGCAGCTGTCTGCGGCGGGGATCGAGAGCGTGGGGATTATGGATCAGCACTGTATGCTGCGCCTCGCGCCGGGCAGCGACGTGCAGGTTGGCGATATTCTGGTGTTCGGCACCTCGCATCCGTGCCTGACGTTTGATAAATGGAAAACCCTGCTGCTGGTGGACGAGCAGTATAACGTGCTGGAAGAGCTCGATACCCTGTTCTGACCGGCCGGGAATTCCCCGGATGGCGGCTGGCGCCTTATCCGGGCTACGGGATGGCACCGGCCCGTAGCCCCGGTAAGCACAGCGCGACCGGGGAAATATTTCTAGCTTCACGGAAGGAAAATTACGCCTCTTCCTCTCCACCCACCCCATTCCCCAGGGCGATAAACTCCTCCAGCAGCGCGGTAAGCTGACGCATTTTTTCGACGGTAAATTGGGCTTCTATCTGGCGATAGGCTTCTTCGACCTGGGCCTGGGCGCTTTCATACAGCTTCAGGCCCGCAGGCGTCAGCGAAACGTACAGCTTGCGCTGATCGTTAACCGGTTTTAAACGCAGCACCAGGCCGTCGCGCTCCATGCGGGTCAGAATACCGGTCAGGCTCGGACGTAAAATACAGGCGCGAAAGGCCAGATCGTGAAAATCCATCGACGGATTTTCGGCGAGGATACGCACGATACGCCACTGCTGCTCGGTCAGATTGTGGCGTTTAACGATGGGCCGAAAGTGGGCCATCGCCGCTTCCCGCGCCTGCAGCAGCGCGATAGTTAACGAATCATGCATCACATACCTCTGAAATAAATCCCCAATCTGTTAATAAGTTAATAATTAGCGCTAATTCCTTATGAAGGCAACCGGTTTCTGCCTCTGAAAAGTACCAGAAGGTACAATAAAATTAATTATCTAATTGATTAACAACAAATAAAAAACATAACTGTAAATTTATTGTTAATCAGATCACAAAACATTCACTTCTGTTTGCCAAACCTTTCCGCAAAGCATAAAAGATGATCATTAACATATTAATGAATTAACTAACTTCCTAATTCCGTAGCAGAGGAGTGGTCAATGAAAGGCACCATCTTCGCCGTGGCGCTTAACCACCGCAGCCAGCTCGACGCCTGGCGCGAAGCGTTCCAGCAGGCCCCGTATAAAACCCCGCCGAAGACCGCGGTCTGGTTTATCAAACCGCGCAACACCGTTATCGGCGACGGCGAGAGCATTCCCTATCCACAAGGCGAAACCGTGCAGAGCGGCGCCACCGTGGCGCTGATCGTCGGTAAAACCGCACGCAAAATCGCCGCGGAAGACGCCGCGGCTTATATTGCCGGCTACGCGCTGGCGAATGACGTCAGCCTGCCGGAAGAGAGCTTCTATCGTCCGGCCATCAAAGCCAAATGCCGCGACGGCTTCTGCCCGCTTGGCGCGCTCGCGCCGCTCAGCAACGTCGATAACCTGACCATCATCACCGAAATCAACGGTCGCGAGGCGGACAGCTGGAATACCGCCGATCTCCAGCGCTCCGCCGCCGAGCTGCTGAGCGCCCTGAGTGAATTCGCCACCCTCAATCCCGGCGATGCGATTCTGATCGGTACGCCCCACTCCCGCGTTACGCTGCGCCCCGGCGATCGCGTACGCATTCTCGCCGAGGGCTTCCCGGCGCTGGAAAACCCGGTGATTGATGAAGGAGAGCTGGCATGAGGCAAGCACGTATTGAGTGGCAGGGACAGCGGCACGATGTCCAGGTTGATGAACGCGGTCAGGTCCAGCTCGCCAACGGCAGGTTACTTCAGGAAGGCGAGTTTCGCTGGCTGCCGCCCGCCGACGGCACCCTGTTCGCGCTGGGCCTGAACTACGCCGATCACGCCAGCGAGCTGGCGTTTACGCCGCCAACCGAGCCGCTGGTGTTTATCAAAGCGCCCAACACCTTTATCGGCCATAGGCAAGAGTCGGTGCGCCCGGATAACGTCGAGTACATGCACTACGAGGCTGAACTGGTGGTGGTGATCGGCAAAACCGCGCGTAAGGTCGCCGAAGCCGACGCCATGGCGTACGTGGCCGGATACACCGTCTGCAACGACTACGCCATCCGCGACTACCTGGAAAACTACTATCGTCCCAACCTGCGGGTCAAAAGCCGCGACACCCTGACGCCGATAGGCCCGTGGATCGTCAGCAAAGAGGCGATCCCCGATCCGCACAATCTGGCGCTGTGCACCTGGGTCAACGGCGAGCTGCGCCAGCAGGGCACTACCGCCGATCTGATCTTCAGCATTCCGTTCCTGATCGCTTACCTCAGCGAATTTATGACCCTGCAGCCGGGCGACATGATCGCCACCGGCACGCCGAAGGGGCTGTCGGACGTGGTGCCGGGCGATGAAGTGATCGTCGAAGTGGAAGGCGTCGGCCGTCTGGTCAACCACATCATTAGCCAGCAGGCATATGAGGAGAAGCTGTCATGAAAAAAATTAACCACTGGATCAACGGCAAAAACGTCGCCGCCGCGGAGTATTTCCATACCACTAACCCGGCCACCGGCGAAGTGCTGGCAGAGGTCGCCTCCGGCGGCGCCGACGAGGTGAATCAGGCGGTGGCGGCGGCGAAAGAGGCGTTCCCGAAATGGGCCAATCTGCCGATGAAAGAGCGCGCGCGTCTGATGCGCAGGCTGGGGGATCTGATCGACCAGAACGTCCCGGAGATCGCCGCCATGGAGACCGCTGATACCGGCCTGCCGATCCACCAGACCAAAAACGTGCTGATCCCGCGCGCCTCGCACAACTTCGAATTCTTCGCCGAAGTGTGCCAGCAGATGAACGGCAAGACCTACCCGGTTGACGACAAGATGCTCAACTACACCCTCGTGCAGCCGGTGGGCGTCTGCGCGCTGGTGTCGCCGTGGAACGTGCCGTTTATGACCGCCACCTGGAAGGTGGCGCCGTGCCTCGCGCTGGGCAATACCGCGGTGCTGAAGATGTCCGAGCTATCGCCGCTAACCGCCGACCGTCTTGGCGAGCTGGCGCTGGAAGCGGGTATTCCGGCGGGGGTGCTGAACGTGGTTCAGGGCTACGGCGCGACGGCGGGCGATGCGCTGGTCCGCCACCATGACGTACGCGCGGTCTCGTTCACCGGCGGTACCGCCACCGGGCGCAACATCATGAAAAACGCCGGGCTGAAAAAGTACTCCATGGAGCTGGGCGGCAAATCGCCGGTGCTGATTTTCGAAGACGCCGATATTGAGCGCGCCCTCGACGCCGCGCTGTTCACCATTTTCTCGATCAACGGCGAACGCTGCACCGCCGGCTCGCGCATTTTCATTCAGCAGAGCATCTACCCCGAGTTCATTAAACGCTTCGCCGAGCGGGCTAACCGCCTGCGCGTCGGCGACCCCACCGACCCGAATACCCAGGTGGGCGCGCTGATTAGCCAGCAGCACTGGGAGAAAGTCTCCGGCTATATCCGCCTCGGCATTGAAGAAGGAGCGACCCTGCTGGCCGGCGGCGCGGATAAGCCCGCCGATCTGCCCGCCCATCTGAGAAACGGCAACTTCCTGCGGCCAACGGTGCTGGCGGACGTCGATAACCGCATGCGCGTGGCGCAGGAAGAGATTTTTGGCCCGGTAGCCTGTCTGCTGCCGTTTAAAGACGAGGCGGAAGGTCTGCGCCTGGCCAACGACGTGGAGTACGGCCTCGCCTCTTATATCTGGACCCAGGACGTCAGCAAAGTGCTGCGCCTGGCGCGCGGCATCGAAGCCGGAATGGTGTTCGTCAACACCCAGAACGTCCGCGACCTGCGTCAGCCGTTCGGCGGCGTGAAGGCCTCCGGTACCGGCCGCGAAGGCGGCGAATACAGCTTTGAAGTGTTCGCTGAAATGAAAAACGTCTGCATCTCGATGGGCGACCATCCGATCCCAAAATGGGGAGTCTGATATGGGAAAGTTAGCGTTAGCAGCAAAAATTACTCACGTACCGTCGATGTATCTTTCTGAACTGCCGGGTAAAAACCACGGCTGCCGCCAGGGAGCCATCGATGGGCATAAAGAAATCGGCAAGCGGTGCCGCGAGCTGGGCGTGGATACCATCATCGTCTTTGATACCCACTGGCTGGTTAACAGCGCCTACCACATCAACTGTGCCGACCATTTCCAGGGCGTCTACACCAGCAACGAGCTGCCGCATTTTATTCGCGACATGACCTACGACTACGACGGTAACCCGGCGCTCGGCCACCTGATCGCCGACGAAGCGGTCAAGCTCGGGGTCCGCGCCAAAGCGCACAACATTCCAAGCCTGAAGCTGGAGTACGGCACCCTGGTGCCGATGCGCTACATGAACAGCGATAAGCATTTCAAAGTGGTCTCTATCTCGGCGTTCTGTACCGTCCATGATTTTGCCGACAGCCGCAGGCTGGGCGAAGCCATTCTTAAAGCGATTGAGAAATATGACGGCACCGTGGCGGTCTTTGCCAGCGGCTCGCTGTCGCACCGTTTTATCGACGACCAGCGCGCCGAAGAGGGGATGAACAGCTATACCCGCGAGTTCGATCACCAGATGGACGAACGGGTCGTGAAGCTGTGGCGCGAAGGCAAATTCAAAGAGTTCTGCACCATGCTGCCGGAATATGCCGACTACTGCTTCGGCGAAGGCAATATGCACGACACGGTGATGCTGCTGGGCCTGCTGGGCTGGGACAAATACGACGGCAAAGTAGAGTTTATTACCGAGCTGTTCGCCAGCTCCGGCACAGGACAGGTCAACGCCGTCTTCCCGCTGCCGGAAACGGCGTAAGGAGCACGCAGAATGCCGCATTTTATCGCTGAATGTACCGACAACATCCGCGAACAGGCTGATTTACCGGGCCTGTTCGGCAAAGTGAACGCCGCGCTGGCGGCCACCGGCATCTTCCCCATCGGCGGCATTCGCAGCCGCGCCATCTGGCTGGATACCTGGCAGATGGCCGACGGCCAGCACGATTACGCCTTTGTGCATATGACGCTGAAAATTGGCGCCGGACGCAGCCAGGAGAGCCGCCATGACGTGGGCGATATGCTGTTCACGCTGATCAAAGCCCATTTCGCCGCGCTGATGGAGAGCCGCTATCTGGCGCTGTCGTTTGAGATTGATGAACTGCACCCGACGCTGAACTACAAGCAGAACAACGTGCACGCCTTGTTTAAATAGCGTGCGGCCGGTCAGGCCCTCTCCCGCCGGGAGAGGGCGAAAACGACGCCGACTTTTATTTCCGGCGCAGCAGCACCGAATGACGTAACAGGAAGCAACTATGCTCGATAAACATACCCATACCCTGATCGCCCAGCGGCTAAACCAGGCGGAAAAACAGCGTGAACAGATCCGCGCTATTTCGCTGGATCACCCGACGATCACTATCGAAGACGCCTACGCGGTACAGCGCGAATGGGTAAATATGAAAATCGCCGAAGGCCGCGTGCTGAAAGGACATAAAATCGGCCTGACCTCAAAAGCAATGCAGGCCAGTTCGCAAATCAGCGAACCGGATTACGGCGCGCTGCTGGACGATATGTTTTTCCACGACGGCGGCGATATTCCTACCGACCGCTTTATCGTCCCGCGTATCGAAGTGGAGCTGGCCTTCGTGTTGGCCAAACCGCTGCGCGGCCCCCACTGCACCCTGTTCGACGTCTACAACGCCACCGACTACGTGATCCCGGCGCTGGAGCTGATTGACGCCCGCTGCCACAACATCGACCCGGAAACCCAGCGCCCGCGCAAAGTCTTCGACACCATCTCCGATAACGCCGCCAACGCCGGGGTGATCCTCGGCGGCCGCCCGATTAAACCCGACGAGCTGGATCTGCGCTGGATCGCCGCCCTGCTCTATCGCAACGGCGTGATTGAAGAGACCGGCGTCGCCGCGGGGGTGCTGAATCACCCGGCCAACGGCGTGGCCTGGCTGGCGAACAAGCTGGCGCCGTACGACGTCCAGCTGGAAGCCGGGCAGATTATTCTCGGCGGCTCCTTTACCCGTCCGGTACCGGCGCGCAAGGGCGACACCTTCCACGTCGACTACGGCAACATGGGCGCGATTAGCTGCCGCTTTGTCTAGGAGAAACATGATGCATAACGCCTTTAAAGACGCCTTAAAAGCGGGTCGTCCGCAGATTGGCCTGTGGCTGGGGCTGACCAGCAGCTACAGCGCCGAGCTGCTGGCCGGGGCCGGGTTCGACTGGCTGCTGATCGACGGCGAGCATGCGCCAAACAGCGTGCAGACGATCCTGACCCAGCTACAGGCGATCGCTCCCTACCCCAGCCAGCCGGTGGTGCGGCCGTCGTGGAACGACCCGGTGCAGATTAAACAGCTGCTGGATATCGGCGCGCAAACCCTGCTGGTGCCGATGGTGCAGAACGCCGACGAAGCGCGGCTGGCGGTGAAAGCCACCCGCTACCCGCCCGCAGGCATTCGCGGCGTCGGCAGCGCGCTGGCCCGCGCCTCGCGCTGGAACCGCGTCCCGGATTATCTCCATCAGGCCAATGACGCGATGTGCGTGCTGGTGCAGATCGAAACCCGTGAAGCGCTCAACAATCTGCCGCAGATCCTCGATGTCGAGGGCGTGGACGGCGTGTTTATTGGCCCGGCGGATCTGAGCGCCGATATGGGCTTCAGCGGCAACCCGCAGCATCCGGAAGTGCAGGCCGCCATTGAGCGCGCCATCGGGCAAATTCGCGCGGCGGGCAAAGCGCCGGGGATCCTGATGGCCAGCGAGCCGCTGGCGAAGCGCTACCTGGAACTCGGCGCGCTGTTTGTCGCCGTCGGCGTCGATACCACCCTGCTGGCCCGCGGCGCGGAAGCGCTGGCGGCGCGATTTGGCGCGGAAAAAACCGCCCAGGGTTCGTCAGGCGTCTATTAATACCCGCAGTACCCTACAAAATTCCCATTAGAGGAAAATGATAATGAGCGATACATCATCTGCCATCCCGGAAAAGTTCGATCCGGCTAATCAGCACAAGCAGCTGACGGCGCAGCAGCAGTCGGTTATCAACAAGCTCTTTCGCCGCCTGATCGTCTTTTTGTTCGTGCTGTTTATCTTTTCGTTTTTAGATCGTATCAATATCGGCTTTGCCGGGCTGACCATGGGCCAGGATCTGGGCCTTAACGCCACCATGTTCGGTCTTGCCACCACCCTGTTTTACGCCACCTACGTGATATTCGGCATTCCCAGCAACGTGATGCTCAGCATCGTTGGCGCTCGCCGCTGGATCGCCACCATCATGGTGCTGTGGGGCATCGCCTCCACCGCCACCATGTTCGCGACCGGACCGAACAGTCTTTATATCCTGCGCATGCTGGTGGGCATCACCGAGGCCGGTTTTCTGCCCGGCATTCTGCTCTATCTGACCTACTGGTTCCCGGCCTTTTTCCGCGCCCGCGCCAACGCGCTGTTTATGATCGCGATGCCGGTGACCACCGCGCTGGGGTCGATCGTCTCCGGCTATATCCTGTCGATGGACGGCCTGCTGAACCTGCACGGCTGGCAGTGGCTGTTCCTGCTGGAAGGCTTCCCGTCGGTGCTGCTCGGTATTATGGTCTGGTTCTGGCTTGATGATTCGCCGTCGAAGGAGAAATGGCTGACCGCGGACGATAAAAAATGCCTGCAGGAGATGATGGATAACGACCGCCTGACGCTGGTCCAGCCGGAAGGGGCGATCAGCCATCACGCCATGCAGCAGCGCAGCCTGTGGCGGGAAGTGTTCACGCCGATCGTGCTGATGTACACCCTGGCCTACTTCTGCCTGACCAATACGCTCAGCGCGATCAGCATCTGGACGCCGCAGATCCTCAAAAGCTTTAACGAAAGCAGCAGCAATATCACCATCGGCCTGCTGGCGGCGATCCCGCAGATTTGTACCATTCTGGGGATGATCTACTGGAGCCGCCACTCCGATAAACATCAGGAGCGTAAGCACCACACCGCCCTGCCGTTCCTGTTCGCCGCCGCGGGCTGGCTGCTGGCGTCGGCCACCGATCACAACCTGATCCAGCTGCTCGGGATCGTGATGGCCTCCACCGGATCGTTTAGCGCAATGGCCATTTTCTGGACCACGCCGGATCAGTCGATCAGCCTGCGCGCCAGAGCGATCGGTATCGCGGTGATCAACGCGACGGGTAATATCGGATCGGCGCTCAGCCCCTTTATGATCGGCTGGCTGAAGGATATTACCGGCAGCTTCAGCAGCGGCCTGTGGTTCGTCGCCGCCCTGCTGGTCATCGGCGCGATGATTATCTGGGTGATTCCGATGAAAGGAACGCGTCCGCGCGCGACGCCGTAAGGAGCCGCCATGTGCCAGAGCCCGATAGCCAATATCGATATTAATAAAGAGTACGATGAGAGCCTGGGGACGGAAGATGTGCATTATCAATCGTTTGCCAGGATGGCGGAGTTCTTTGGCCGCGATATGCAGGCGCACCGTCACGACCAGTATTTTCAGATGCACTTTCTCGATACCGGGCAGATTGAGCTGCAGCTCGACGATCATCGCTATTCGGTGCAGGCGCCGCTGTTTGTCCTGACGCCGCCCTCGGTGCCGCACGCTTTTATCACCGAGTCCGATAGCGACGGTCACGTGCTGACGGTGCGCGAGGATCTGGTCTGGCCGCTGCTGGAGGTGCTCTATCCCGGCACGCGGGAGGCTTTCGGTCTGCCGGGCATCTGCCTGTCGCTGGCCGACAGGCCCGAGGAGCTGGCGGCGCTGGCGCACTACTGGCGGCTGATTGAACGGGAATCGACGTCGCAGCTGCCGGGGCGGGAACATACCCTGACGCTGCTGGCGCAGGCGGTGTTCACCCTGTTGCTGCGCAACGCGAAGCTTGACGATCACGCGGCCAGCGGGATACGCGGCGAGCTCAAGCTGTTCCAGCGGTTTAACCAGCTGATCGACGGCCACTACCATCAGCACTGGACGGTGCCGGATTACGCCAGCGAGCTGCATCTGACCGAATCCCGGTTAACCGATATCTGCCGCCGCTTCGCCAACCGGCCGCCCAAACGGCTGATTTTCGACAGGCAGCTGCGCGAAGCCAAGAGGCTACTGCTCTTTTCCGACAGCGCGGTCAACGAGATAGCCTGGCAGTTGGGCTTTAAGGATCCGGCCTATTTTGCCCGCTTTTTTAACCGCTTAGTCGGCTGCTCGCCGAGCGCGTTCAGAACGCAAAAAGTACCGGTATCATAAGAGCTTCCCGGGGACGGCGCGGCGAGTTCGCAGCCGTCTGAGAGGCGGTATCCCGGGCAAGGCGCATCAAGCGCCGCCCCCCCGGAGCAGAGCGCAGAATCGCTGCATTTCCCGGAGGCGATGCTGCGCATCTGTCCGGCCTACACATTCAAAACCCACCCTGGCTTGTCGTCGGATCACCGGGGAGCCAGGCCGGAAAATAGAAAAACCAACCCCCGATCACATAACCCAACCCCGCCTGAAAAGTACCGACCGTTGACCTAAAAGTCTCTTCACGAAAGCCGCGTTAACCGCTTCAATTGAACAACAAAAAAAAAACATAAATTTAACATCGCATTCCGATTAATACTGAAGAGGTCACCTATGAAACCTGAAAATTTCCGTGCCGACGCTAAACGCCCGTTAACCGGTGAAGAGTATCTGAAGAGCCTGCAGGACGGCCGCGAAATCTATATCTACGGCGAACGCGTTAAGGACGTGACCACCCACCCGGCGTTCCGCAACGCCGCCGCCTCCGTCGCCCAGATGTACGACGCGCTGCATAAACCCGAGCTGCAGGATACCCTGTGCTGGGGCACCGATACCGGCAGCGGCGGCTATACCCACAAGTTCTTCCGCGTCGCGAAAAGCGCCGACGATCTGCGTCAGCAGCGCGACGCTATCGCCGAATGGTCGCGCCTGAGCTACGGCTGGATGGGACGTACCCCGGACTACAAAGCCGCGTTCGGCTGCGCGCTCGGCGCAAACCCGGCGTTTTATGGTCAGTTTGAACAGAACGCCCGTAACTGGTACACCCGCATCCAGGAAACAGGCCTCTACTTTAACCACGCCATCGTCAACCCGCCCATCGACCGCCATAAGCCGGCCGACGAAGTGAAAGATGTCTATATCAAGCTGGAGAAAGAGACCGATGCCGGGATCATCGTCAGCGGCGCGAAAGTGGTAGCCACCAACTCGGCGCTCACCCACTACAACATGATTGGCTTCGGCTCGGCGCAGGTGATGGGCGAAAACCCGGACTTCGCGCTGATGTTCGTCGCGCCGATGGACGCCGAAGGGGTCAAGCTTATCTCCCGCGCCTCCTATGAGCTGGTCGCCGGAGCAACCGGATCGCCCTACGATTATCCGCTCTCCAGCCGCTTCGACGAAAACGATGCGATCCTGGTGATGGATAATGTGCTGATCCCATGGGAAAACGTGCTGATCTATCGCGACTTCGATCGCTGCCGCCGCTGGACGATGGAGGGCGGCTTCGCCCGCATGTATCCGCTGCAGGCCTGCGTGCGTCTGGCCGTGAAGCTCGACTTTATCACCGCCCTTCTCAAGCGCTCGCTGGAGTGCACCGGCACCCTTGAATTCCGCGGCGTGCAGGCGGATCTCGGCGAAGTGGTGGCCTGGCGCAATATGTTCTGGGCGCTGAGCGATTCGATGTGCGCCGAAGCCACGCCGTGGGTTAACGGCGCGTATCTGCCGGATCATGCCGCGCTGCAAACCTATCGCGTGATGGCGCCGATGGCCTACGCCAAAATCAAAAACATTATTGAACGCAACGTCACCAGCGGCCTGATCTATCTGCCGTCCAGCGCCCGCGATCTCAATAATCCGCAGATCAACGAATACCTGGCGAAATACGTGCGCGGATCGAACGGTATGGATCACGTCGAGCGCATCAAGATCCTCAAACTGATGTGGGACGCCATCGGCAGCGAGTTTGGCGGCCGTCATGAGCTGTACGAAATCAACTACTCCGGTAGCCAGGATGAGATTCGCCTGCAGTGCCTGCGTCAGGCGCAGAGCTCCGGCAACATGGACAAAATGATGGCGATGGTGGATCGCTGCCTGTCCGAGTACGACCAGAACGGCTGGACGGTGCCGCATCTGCACAACAATACCGATATCAACATGCTGGATAAGCTGCTGAAGTAACCGGCAGCGGGAGGTCACAATGCAATTAGATGAACAACGTCTGCGTTTTCGCGATGCCATGGCCAGTCTGTCGGCCGCCGTTAACGTCATCACCACCGAAGGCGAGGCGGGCCGCTGCGGTATCACCGCCACCGCGGTCTGTTCGGTGACCGATACGCCGCCGTCGGTAATGGTCTGCATCAACGCTAACAGCGCGATGAATCCGGTGTTCCAGGGCAACGGCAAGCTGTGCATCAACGTACTGAACCACGAGCAAGAGGAGATGGCCCGCCACTTCGCCGGCATGACCGGGATGACGATGGATGACCGTTTCGGCCTCATCGGCTGGCAAAAAGGCGCGCTGGGCCAGCCGGTGCTGAAAGGCGCGCTGGCGAGCCTCGAGGGCGAGATTAGCCAGGTGCAGACCATCGGTAGCCACCTGGTCTATCTGGTGGAAATCAGGAATATAACCCTGAGCCAGCAGGGCCACGGGCTGATCTACTTTAAGCGCCGCTTCCATCCGGTGATGATGGAGATGGACGTCGTGGCGTAGTTTTGCCTTCCCCTCTCTCGCGGGAGAGGGGATTACCTCGCTTCCCCCCATCGTCACGGCGGGAATATCCCTGTGATCTCAATCACATATTTAAGCCTACCGGGATTCCTGCCCAACCGCTTACCCTCGCAAGTGACCGCTTAACCCCGGATATAACCACTCACAGATTTACCCAACTTTACGCGCGCGACGTTCTGGCAAGATGGTCCCCAGCATAGCTAATCAATGCCTCCTCAAACCCTAACTAAACCCAGACGGCTTCGGCCCATTATTCATCTTATTAAGCCAGGTTTTACTATGGATACTAAAAAGTTATTCAAGCACATACCCTGGGTGATTCTTGGAATCATCGGGGCATTTTGCCTCTCGGTCGTCGCTCTGCGCCGCGGCGAGCACGTCAGTGCGCTGTGGATCGTGGTGGCGTCGGTTTCCGTCTACCTCGTCGCCTACCGTTATTACAGCCTGTATATCGCGCAAAAGGTCATGAAGCTCGATCCTACGCGCTCCACGCCTGCGGTGATTAATAACGATGGCCTGAACTACGTTCCGACCAACCGCTACGTGCTGTTTGGCCACCACTTTGCCGCGATTGCCGGCGCCGGTCCGCTGGTGGGCCCGGTGCTCGCCGCGCAGATGGGCTACCTGCCGGGTACCCTGTGGCTGCTGGCGGGCGTCGTGCTGGCAGGGGCGGTGCAGGACTTTATGGTGCTGTTTATCTCCTCGCGCCGTAACGGTGCCTCGCTGGGGGAAATGATCAAGCAGGAGATGGGTCCGGTGCCGGGCTCCATCGCGCTGTTTGGCTGCTTCCTGATAATGATCATCATCCTTGCGGTGCTGGCGTTAATCGTGGTGAAAGCGCTGGCGGAAAGCCCGTGGGGCGTCTTCACCGTCTGCTCGACCGTGCCGATCGCCCTGTTTATGGGGATCTACATGCGCTTCCTGCGCCCGGGCCGCGTAGGCGAAGTATCGGTGATTGGTATCGTCCTGCTGGTAGCGTCGATTTACTTCGGCGGCGTGATTGCCCACGACCCGTACTGGGGCCCGGCGCTGACCTTTAAAGACACCACCATTACCTTTACCCTGATTGGCTACGCGTTTATCTCGGCGCTGCTGCCGGTCTGGCTGATTCTGGCGCCGCGCGACTACCTGGCGACCTTCCTGAAAATTGGCGTTATCGTCGGCCTGGCGCTGGGCATTGTTATCCTCAACCCGGACCTGAAAATGCCGGCGGTAACCCAGTACATTGACGGTACCGGTCCGCTGTGGAAAGGCGCGCTGTTCCCGTTCCTGTTTATCACTATCGCCTGCGGCGCGGTCTCCGGCTTCCACGCCCTGATCGCCTCCGGCACCACGCCGAAGCTGCTGGCTAACGAAACCGACGCCCGCTTTATCGGCTACGGCGCGATGCTGATGGAATCCTTCGTGGCGGTGATGGCGCTGGTAGCGGCCTCAATTATCGAACCGGGCCTCTACTTCGCGATGAACACTCCGCCGGCGGGTCTGGGCATCACCATGCCGAACCTGCACGAAATGGGCGGTGAAAACGCCGCGCTGATTGCCGCCCAGCTGAGGGATGTCACCGCACACGCGGCGGCGACCGTCAGCTCCTGGGGCTTCGTGATCTCACCTGAGCAAATCCTGCAAACCGCGAAAGATATCGGCGAACCGTCGGTACTGAACCGCGCGGGCGGCGCGCCGACGCTGGCCGTGGGTATCGCTCACGTGTTCCACAAAATCATCCCGATGGCGGATATGGGCTTCTGGTACCACTTCGGTATTCTGTTTGAAGCGCTGTTTATCCTCACCGCGCTGGATGCCGGTACCCGTGCAGGCCGCTTTATGCTGCAGGATCTGCTGGGCAACTTCGTACCGTTCCTCAAGAAAACCGACTCGCTGGTGGCCGGTGTTATCGGTACCGCGGGCTGCGTCGGCCTGTGGGGCTACCTGCTGTATCAGGGCGTGGTCGACCCGCTGGGCGGCGTGAAGAGCCTGTGGCCGCTGTTCGGTATCTCTAACCAGATGCTGGCCGCCGTAGCGCTGGTGCTCGGCACCGTGGTGCTGGTCAAAATGCAGCGCACCAAATATATCTGGGTCACCGTGATCCCGGCCGCATGGCTGCTGCTGTGCACCACCTGGGCGCTGGGCCTGAAACTGTTCAGCACCAACCCGCAGATGGAAGGCTTCTTCTTCATGGCGCAGCAGTATAAAGAGAAGATCGCCGCCGGCGGCGAACTGACCGCGCAGCAGATTGCCAACATGAACCATATCGTGGTGAACAACTACACCAACGCGGGTCTGAGCATTCTGTTCCTGGTGGTGGTTTACAGCATCATCTTCTACGGCATCAAAACCTGGCTCAACGTGCGTAACAATAAAGTGCGTACCGACAAAGAGACCCCGTACGTGCCGGTACCGGAAGGCGGTGTGAAGACCTCTTCGCATCACTAAACCTTAATGCCGGATGGCGCTACGCTTATCCGGTCTACACAAACGAATGTTTGTAGGCCGGATGAGGCGCTAGCCGCCATCCGGCTTTATTCGTTCTCTGGGACTCACAATGTTTGGTAACTTAGGTCAGGCAAAAAAATACCTCGGTCAGGCAGCGAAAATGCTGATTGGCATTCCGGATTACGATAATTACGTCGAGCATATGCAGACTAACCATCCGGACAAGCCGTACATGACCTACGATGAATTCTTTCGCGAACGCCAGCAGGCCCGCTACGGCGGCGACGGCAAAGGCGGCGTACGCTGCTGCTAATGGAGGCAAACATGGCACCGATTGCAGTCACCCTGCTCACCGGTTTTCTTGGCGCGGGTAAAACCACCCTGCTGCGCCATATCCTGAACGAACGGCACGGCTTTAAAATTGCCGTTATAGAAAACGAATTTGGCGAAGTCGCCGTCGATGACCAGCTTATCGGCGATCGCGCCACGCAGATTAAAACCCTGACCAACGGCTGCATCTGCTGTACCCGTTCCAACGAACTGGAAGACGCCCTGCTCGATCTGCTTGACAGCTGCGATCGCGGAGAAATTGATTTTGACCGGCTGGTGATCGAATGTACCGGCATGGCCGACCCCGGCCCGATTATCCAGACCTTTTTCTCTCACGATGTGCTGTGTGAACGCTATCTGCTGGATGGCGTGATTGCGCTGGTTGACGCGGTGCATGCCGACCAGCAGATGAATCAGTTCACCATTGCCCAGTCGCAGGTGGGCTACGCCGATCGTATCCTGCTCACCAAAACTGACGTGGCGGGCGACAGCGACAAGCTCCGCGAACGGCTGATGCGTATTAACGCCCGCGCGCCGATTTACAACGTCACCCACGGCGATATCGACCTGAATCTGCTGTTTAACACCAGCGGCTTTATGCTGGAAGAGAACGTGGTCAGCAGCAAACCGCGCTTCCACTTTATGGCCGATAAGCAGAACGACGTGTCGTCTATCGTGGTGGAGCTGGATTATCCGGTGGATATTAGCGACGTGTCGCGGGTGATGGAAAACCTGCTGCTCACCTTTGCTGAACAGCTGATGCGCTATAAAGGGATGCTGTGGATCGACGGCGAGCCCAACCGCCTGCTGTTCCAGGGCGTTCAACGGCTATACAGCGCCGACTGGGACCGGCCGTGGGGCGATGAGCAACCGCACAGTACCCTGGTGTTTATTGGGATACAGCTTCCGGAAGATGAGATTCGCACCGCATTTGCGAGCCTGCGCAAGTAGTCATGTCGCATTCCCCCTCTTCTGGAGGGGGAATGCGCGGATTAAATGTAAAACTCTGTTCTTATATGTAACAACAGAAATGTTTTTGAAAATAATTAGAAAGCCAATTATTGCGTCCACAACCGCTTTTTCGCGCCTGTTCAGCGAATATTTAGCCAAAAGATTCAACTCACGCTCAACAGCTAAAGATTACCCATTGACTCCGCAGTAAAAACAACTAACAAACAACACAAATAAATATATCTAATAACAAAATTAGCATAAAACAGTCATCCCTCGCTGATTTGCAGTCATAAAAATCGATTGTTAAGGTGCCCTCCGCGTAATGTAATGATGAGGCATAAAACATGAAAAAGCTGAATATCCTTCTTCTCTCGGCGTTGGCTGCCGTCTCGGGATCCGCACTCGCGATGGGCGGCACCGTTGAGCAGGGCAAGAACTTCACCAACCTGAATCTGGAAATGGGGAAATCCTCTTCTGGCCTGTATGTGGAAAGCAACTGGCTCAAAAATACCGATGACGGTACCCAGACAGGCGGCGTAGGCGCGGGTTATAACCTGGAACTCGGCCCGGTGATGTTCAATGCCGGCGCGAAAGCCATCTACCTCGGCCCTAAAAAAGGCGATAACGGCGTGGCCTTCCCCATCGGCGGCGGCGTCAACGTGGCCCTGACCGACAGCATCCATCTCTATGGTGAGGGCTATGCCGCACCGGAGGGCCTGAACAATAGCGTCAAAAACTACGTTGAAGCCAACGGCGGCGTAAGCTGGACGCCAATCACCCCGGTCACGCTGAAAGTGGGCTATCGCCATGTCAGCGTCGACGGCAAAGATGGCCGTCCGGGCCACACGCTGATTGACGGCGCCTATGTCGGCGGCGGGGTTACCTTCTGATGAACGGCCGCTTCGCCGCGCTTTGCGTTCTGAGCTTCACCGTGCTGCTGTCAGGCTGCGTCCAGTACAAATGGGTAAAGCCGGGAGTCAGCGATACGGAGATGAATAAAAAGCTCACGGAGTGCGAAGCGCAGGCGCTGATCGATCTCCCCCCGGATAACGTCGTCACCGGTTCAAGCTCGGAAAAAACGGACAAAAAGAACAAGAAAAAGGATATTTCCACCAGCTATACGGTTGAGGACGCCAATGAGGGGCGCAGGGATACGCTCGTCGACAGCTGCATGTTTAAGAGCGGCTGGGATAAGATTGAAGTTCAGTGAACGCCAAAAAAACCTGCCAGATGGCAGGTTTTTGTCTTCACGCCGTTATTTATGCACGACCACCAGCTTCTGATTCACAAACTCTTTAATCCCGAGATCGGAAAGCTCGCGGCCGAACCCGGAGCGCTTAACGCCGCCAAACGGCAGCTCCGGAGCGGTATCGGTTAGCCAGTTGATATAGACCATACCGGTTTCAATCCGCGACGCCATGCGTTTCGCCCTTTCGATATCCTGGCTGAATACGGCTCCGCCGAGGCCATAGTGCGAATCGTTGGCCAGCTTCACCGCCTCATCGTCATCTTTCACCACGTAGATTTGCGCGACCGGGCCGAAGAACTCTTCGAAGTAGGCCGGGTTATCGCGGGTAATGCCGGTGAGTATGGTGGGCTCGAAAAAGCTGCCTTCCCGCTGCGCGGGTTTGCCGCCCAGATGCAGCTTCGCGCCGTTTTTCACCGCCTCGTCAACCTGTTTGGTCAACGTTTCCAGCGCGTCTTTTGAGGAGAGCGGGCCCAGCGTGGTACTTTCGTCCAGCGGATCGCCAATTTTCACCTCGCGGAAGGCTTGGGTAAACTGGCTGAGGAAAGCGTCGGCAATTTTTTCATGCAGGATAAAACGTTTCGCCGCGGTGCACACCTGGCCTGCGTTGTTGAGCCGCGCCTGCACGCCGATCTTCACCGCCTTCTCCAGATCGGCGTCGTCCAGGACCACAAAGACATCGTTGCCGCCCAGTTCAAGCGTCGCTTTCTTGATGTGTTTAGCCGCCTGCGCCGCCACCACGCTACCGGCTTTTTCCGAGCCGGTCAGGGCCGCACCCTGTACGCGATCGTCGGCGATAATCTTCGCCACCTGATCCTGAGAAATAAACAGGTTTGTCCACGCCCCCTCCGGCGCACCGGCTTCGCGTACCAGGTGGGCGAAGGTTTCCGCGCAGTGTGGGACGATGCTGGCATGTTTGGCGATAACCGGGTTCCCCGCCGCCAGGTTCGGTGCCAGCACGCGCATAAGCTGATAATAAGGGAAGTTCCACGGTTCTACCGCCATCAGTACGCCGATGGGATGGTGTTCAACCCAGGCTTCACCCAACTCGGACGGATACTTTACCGGCGCCAAAAACTGTTTTGCGTTATCGGCGTAGTAGCGGGCAATTTGCGCGCACAGCTTCACTTCACCGCGGCTTTGCTCAATGAGTTTGCCCATTTCCTGGCTGGCGATTTTCGCCAGCTCGTCAACCCGGCCGTCGATCAGATCCGCCAGCTTGTACAGCACCGATAGCCGCTGCGCTATATCGCCCTTCGACCACGACGAATGATATAGCGCATCCGCCTTCTGCAGAGCCGCTTCCACGTCCGCGTCGCTGTGTGCCGGGTACGCTTTGATAAGCTGATTGTTTGCAGGATTCACCGTCTGATAAGCCATATCGCATGTCTCCTTGTTATCGCTGTTAACGCAGTCATAAATACCGCACAGGATATTAAGGGTAGTCGAGATAGCTGAGTATGCGTCCAGACTCAGAGAGATACGGAATTTTCCCGAAATGGAACGGAGCGCGCTATCGGCATAAATCGCCCATAAACAACACCGTAATATCAATAACTTAGTGAGTAACCGCCCGGATATCCGCCTCCGACAAACCGGTAATTCTCAGCACCGTTTCCAGGGCCATACCTTCGGCGAGCATCGTTTGAGCAATACGCTGCGCTTCGGCGCGCTGCCCCTCCTCAACGCCCTCAAGTCGTCCCTTTTCGAGACCTTCCTGGCGACCTTCCCGCTTCCCCTGCCTGCGCCCCACTTCACGTAACCTTTCGGCGATAGTCATGAGCTTCTCCTTATGCTGCGGAACACGCTGAGCCACTTCGCGGATAAATTTCCCCAACCGAAGCGCTTTGCCCGAGTGAATCAGGTAATTAAACAGCGTTTTTAGCTGCCTGTCATTAGCGTATCCGCTAAGCAAAATGGCCGTCAGATGTTCCACAATGCCCAGCAAATCGCGCTGACGAATATGTTTTTGCATCAGCTCCAGTAAGGCGACTCTTCGATGCTGGACAATTTCGTCATCAGGTACGACGGTAATATCCACCAGCGGAAACGGCATGGTATAAACAGCTATCCCCCTCAGCTAAGGAGCCCACCGTGAGCCATACGCGCGATATTCAGCAAACCTTCTGGCGCGACGAACAGCTGCCCTGGCTGGAGCTGCGCAGCACCTGGCAAAGCCGTCAGGCCTATAAACGTCACCGCCATCCGCAGCTCTCCGTGGGGGCGATTATCGAGGGGGAAACGCGCTGTATCTGCAACGGGCAGGAGTATCTGCTGCGGCCGGGCGATCTGATTATTATCCCCGCCCAGGCGCCCCACAGCTGCAATCCGCGCGACGGCCAGCCGCGCAGCTACCATATGCTCTATCTCGAGCTAAGCTGGTGCTTGCGACAGCTGGCAAACGATGCGCATCACGAGCGGCTGATAACCTCCCGGCCGGTGATTCGCGATGCCGGGCTCTTTGCCCGGTATCTGCAGATCGTGGCGTTGATGACTCAGCAAAACACCGCCGCGTTACCCGTCAGCGTCGCCCGGTTCCTGCGCGACCTGCCGCTGCGCCCGCTCGCGCCTGTGGCGCTTAGCCAGACCAGCGCACGTTTGTTCAGTCGTCTGGCAACCAATCTGCAGGCGCCGCCGACGCTGGATAGCCTCGCCGATGAGTTTGCGCTGCGCAAAGAGACGCTGATCCGCGCCTTCAAGCAGGATACCGGCCTGACGCCCGCCAGCTTTATCAATATCGCGCGGATTGAGTTCGCCAAAACGCGCCTGCGGGCCGGGGATAATATCGCCGATGTGGGCTACCAGGCCGGGTTTGCCGACCAGAGCCACTTTCATAAAACCTTTGTCAGCTATACCGCCGCCACGCCGCGCCAGTATGCGCAGTCCCGATCAATAACAGACAATAATTAGCGTTTACGCTGGCGTAAGGTGACCTCAGATTAATACTGAGGTTGCTATGGACATACTCGCTACGCTCTTTCCCTCCGCCTTCCCCGCACTGGCGCTCTCCCATTTTGTCGCCCTGCTGAGCCCCGGGCCGGATTTTTTTCTGCTGGTGGGCTACGCCATCCGCTATCGCCTGCGCGGCAGCGTCGGCCTGTGTATCGGCATTGCCGCCGGAAACGGTCTGTATATTCTTCTGGCCATTATCGGCTGGGGGATCCTGCGCCAGGCGCCGCTGCTGTTTACGGTGATTGAGCTGCTGGGCGCGGCGTATTTACTGTGGATTGGCAGCCTGCTGCTCAGAAGCCGTCCGACCACGCTGGCGCTGCACGGCGCCTCGGCTTCGCGCCCGCCGCTGGTGAAACAGCTTTTTCTCGGGCTGGGTTCTTCGCTGCTCAATCCGAAAAACGCGCTGTTCTACCTCGCGCTGATGACCTCCCTGCTGGGCCCGAACGTCACGCTGGTGCAGCAGGCCGTCAGCGGAGCCTGGATGACCAGCGTGGTGTTGATATGGGATCTGTTGCTGATCACGCTGATTGCGCTACCGTCGGTGCAGCGCCGCCTTTCCGCCGTCGTCTGGCGAGTCGAGCGCACGGCCGGCGGCGTATTGATGGCTTTTGGTTGTTGGATTGTGTGGCAGTTTTTGCACGAGTTCGCCGTCAGGCTATATGCTTAAGCTTATGGAAAAACTCGCTGAACTGAAACGCGCCAAGCTGCTGGCGCTCTCGCTGCTGCTGATTGCAGCCGCCATTTTTATCACTACCCTCGTGCTGCCGCCAACGCCATGGGTCGGTGCGCTAAAGGCTATTTCCGAAGCGGCAATGGTCGGCGCGCTGGCGGACTGGTTTGCGGTCGTGGCGCTGTTTCGCCGTATTCCGCTGCCGTTCGTTGCGCGGCATACGGCGATTATTCCGCGTAATAAGGACCGAATTGCCGATAATCTCGGCTATTTCGTGCAGGAAAAATTTCTCGATACGCCCTCTCTGGTCGCGCTGATCCGCCGCTACGAACCGGCCCTGATGCTCGGTAACTGGTTCAGCCAGCCGGAAAACGCGCGTCGGGTCGGCCAGCATCTGCTGCAGGTGATGAGCGGCTTTCTGGAGCTAACCGACGATGCGCGCATTCAGCGCCTGCTGCGTCGGGCAGTACATAAAGCGATTGATAAGGTCGATCTAACCCAAACCAGCGCTATGATGCTGGAAGGGTTAACGCGCGATAACCGCCACCAGAAGCTGCTCGATTCGCTGATTAGCCAGCTTATCGCTCTGCTCCAGCGCGACAGCTCGCGGGCGTTTATTGCCCGCGGTATCGTGCACTGGCTGGAGACCGAGCATCCGCTTAAAGCCAGGCTGCTGCCTACCGAATGGCTCGGCGAGCACAGCGCTGAAATGGTTACCGATGCGGTTAACACGCTGCTCGACGAAGTGAGTCAGGATCGCGCCCATCAGATCCGCCAGGCCTTCGATCGCGCGGCGCTGAAGCTGATCGACAACCTGAAGTCCGATCCGCTGATGGCGGAAAAAGCGGACAATATCAAAGCGTATCTGAAAAACGATGAGACCTTTAACCGCTATCTGGGCGAGGTATGGGCCGATCTGCGCGGCTGGGTTAAAAACGATGTTAATAGCGACGATTCACGCATTAAGCAGCGCATTGCCGAAGCCGGTCAGTGGTTTGGCGAAACGCTGCTCCACGATGAGGCGCTGCGCGAATCCCTGAACGAACATCTTGAGCAGGCGGCGCACCGGGTGGCCCCGGAGTTTGCCGCCTTCCTGACGCGCCATATCAGCGATACGGTCAAAAGCTGGGACTCCCGCGATATGTCGCGACAAATAGAGCTGAACATTGGTAAGGATCTGCAGTTTATCCGCATCAACGGCACGCTGGTTGGCGGCACTATCGGTCTGCTGCTGTGGCTGTTTTCACAGATTCCGTCGCTGTTGCATTTACATATTTAATTCAACTTTTTGTTTTTAATGTATTTCTTACATGAATACATATTAACCGTTAAAAACACATGGATATTTAGGTTGACCCTAAATTTATTGCAGTGTGAAGTGCTGAAATAGTGCGCGCATAAACGGCTATTTATGGCGTAGAGACTCAACAAGGAGCCCACCGATGTTGCAATGGATGACCCGTTTTTTCGCCCGCCATTCCGCCACGCTTTTCTTCCCGGCGGCGCTGATCCTGTATGACTTTGCCGCCTATCTGACCACCGATCTTATCCAGCCGGGGATTATTCACGTGGTGCGCGACTTTGACGCCGACGTGGCGCTGGCTCCCGCATCGGTCAGCCTGTATATGGCCGGCGGCATGGCGCTACAGTGGCTGCTCGGGCCGCTCTCCGATCGTATCAGCCGCCGTCCGGTGCTGCTCACCGGCGCGCTGATCTTTACCCTGGCCTGCTTCGCGACCCTGTTCACCACCTCAATGGAGCAGTTCCTCGCGGCGCGCTTTGTTCAGGGCACCAGCATCTGCTTTATCGCTACGGTCGGCTACGTCACCGTGCAGGAGGCGTTCGGCCAGACAAAAGCCATTAAGCTGATGGCGATTATTACCTCGATCGTGCTGATCGCGCCAATAATTGGCCCGCTCTCCGGCGCGGCGCTGATGCACTTCGTGCACTGGAAAGTGCTGTTCGGGATTATTGCCGTCATGGGGTTTATCGCCTGGCTGGGGCTGCTGCTGAACATGCCGGAGACCGTCCGGCGCGGCGACGTCCCCTTCAGCGCCAGCGGCGTGCTGCGCGATTTCCGCGATGTTTTCCGCAACCGCGTTTTTCTGTTCGGCGCCGCCACGCTCTCGCTCAGCTATATTCCACTGATGAGCTGGGTTGCGGTCTCGCCGGTTATCCTGATTGACGACGGCGGGCTGACCACCGCCGAGTTCGCCTGGACCCAGGTGCCGGTCTTCAGCGCGGTGATTATTGCCAACCTGTCGGTGGCGCGCTGGGTAAAAGACCCGACGCGTCCGCGCTTTATCTGGCGCGCGGTGCCCATCCAGATGACCGGGCTGGCGATCCTGATCCTCGGCAACCTGCTGTGGCCGCACATCTGGCTGTGGTCGGTGCTCGGCACCTGCTTCTACGCCTTCGGCATCGGGCTGATCTTCCCGACGCTGTTCCGCTTTACCCTGTTTTCAAACGATCTGCCAAAGGGCACCGTTTCCGCTTCGCTGAATATCGTGATCCTCAGCGTCAGCGCGCTCTCTATCGAAGCGGCGCGCTGGCTGTGGTTTAACGGCGGCAGGCTGCCTTTTCATCTGCTGGGGGTGGCGGCGGGGATCGCGGCCGCGTGCTGTCTGGCGGGTTTATTAAGCCGGATACGCCAGCAGCCGGAAGCCGCGCTGGCGCAGGAGTAGCGAAAGGCGCTACTCCACGGTCCAGGCTTCACTAAAGCTCTCGTCGGCGAACAGCTCCGTCAGGCCGCTGATCTGTTTCAGGCGCAGCACCTCGTCTGCATCCATACCGAGCTCTTCGCCGATGCGCCGATCGTCCCAGCCCTGGCGATGTAAATCGCGGACGATATCGGACATCGCCGCGATCTGATGTTTGCCCCTGGCGCGATTATGGCGAATGGTGGCGGCGATGCGCTCTTTCTGCCCTTCGCGTTCGGCATTGATGAGCGTCACCGGAAGATAACCATGCAGGCGCCGGTTCAGCTCCGGGCGACTCTTACCAATCAGGTGGCGATGAAAACCGTCCACGACCAGGTGCCGTCGCTGCTGGCGAGCCACCACTACCGGTTGGGTAAAACCATCCAGTTCGATAGAGCGTTCCAGCAGCTTTTTTTCCACCGTCGCCATCACGTTGGGGTTGTAGTCATTCGCCTCAACCGTTTTGGCCTCGACCCACAGCACGCAGTCCACCGGCTCGCGGCAGAAGGGACTGTGCTGGTGGATCAGGCTCTTCAGCTCGTTAATCGCTTTGATTTTCAGGTCAACATCGTCAAACGATTCGAGATATTCAATCACTGTCTTAGCCACATCCGGCGACATCAAAGCGTCCTCCACTCTTTACGTTTGTTACTCACCAGCCGACAGTAGCGCTCATAGTGCTTTGGCTGCGTCGGGCTGAACGACAGCATCCGGCACCAGAAATCGTTTTTCAGCAGCGTCTTGCAGATGCGGCGCCATGAGGGAACGTCGCGATAGCCGAGATCTTTTTCCTGCTCGTCGGGAATATCGACAGGGAAACCGCGGGTCTGGTACCAGTGCAGATAAATAGCGATTTTATTACGGTAATGCTCGGCGGTTTTTTCCGGCATGCTGTCGAGCAGAAAGAGCGCATACTCGCGCCAGCTAAAATGCGCCGGTTTGCGGATTTTGGTCTTCAGCGCAAAGTAGTCGCCGCTGGCGTTGGCGTAAATCGCGCCGCTGTGCGCGCCGCATACCCGACGGCACATCCGCTCCCAGGTCTCCGGCTCAAGAATGTGATAGAGCCACAGCCCGCGCCGCTGCTCGGGGCCGAAGGGCTCGCAGACGCGCATATTTTTCAGCGGTACGCCGGCGCGGTGCATCAGGTCATAGAGCGGGTTGTAGGGGAGGCGCGACTTATGATTAAAGATCCAGATATCGCGGGTCCGCCAGTCATAGAGGGGATAGCAGGTATAGCTGAACCCTTCCGGCGAGGCGGTGGTCCAGGGTTTATCTTCCTCAAAGCGCAGTTTGGTCGGCGAGGTGAGCGCCATATAGCGATGCAGTGACTCGTCGGTGCGGATGCCGATCAGCGAAGCGAGGCTGCGCCCCGCAGCCAGCCAGTGGGAAAAGGCCGGTATAAACGCTTCAAAGGTCATTTCCGGCTGATAAAAAGGGAAAAAACCGGCATCGGTGATGGCGTCATCCGGCGGTTGCCTCACCCATTCTTCCCCGGCCCGCCAGGCGACCCATTCCGGCTCATGCTGCGATACGCCGCTCACCGTGGTCATCGGCAGCGCCACCCAGTAAAAGCGGCTTACCACATCCTGATAGCGCTCTTTCATATTTTGTACGTGCTGGATGGTTAATAAATACTGCGCTTCCCAGTCCACGAACAATACCGCAAACTTTTTCCCTTTTTTACGCGCAACGGCTGCCGCCAGATGAAATAATACCGTCGAGTCTTTACCACCCGAAAAAGATAAACAGACCTGCTCGAAAGTATCAAATACCCAATCCAGGCGCATCAGAGCAGCGTCAAAAACATTCATATTCAGTTTTACGCGTTTCATCCTTCACCCCTGATAAATGAATCGCCGTCAGAATGTACTTATAGAAAAATTCCGTAAGCCAGATAACCTGAAATCAGGTTCATAGATTATTCATCCAGATACCGAACATGCTGAAAAAAGGCGAGCGCGACTAAATGTTATTCACACCATAAAAATCATATTATCTCATTTAAATTCATAAAGTTACGAGAATAACTCCTATTATCTTCGTTTTCTCGGGAGTACTGTGATCTCAGTCACAATTCTCCGCCGAGCGAGGTCATCAATATCCTTTATTGCGGCCAAAAACATCACGCCATATCGCAACTGACTCTCCGCAATCGGATATAATCAGCAGCCCCGATCCACCGTAACAATATTGATTAAGGAGCGCCATGAGCGATATCGATCTCAGCCCGCCGCAACGCGATCTGCTGCGCGAGAAGCTGTCTAAATACTGCGAAGAGAATTTTGAGCTGGAACTGGAGCAATTTGACGCGGAATTCTTTGTCGACTTTATTGCGAAAGAGCTGGGTCCAATGTTTTATAACGCCGGGATTGATGCGGCCATCGCCACCCACCTTGCGTGGGGCGATCGGATTCAGGAAGAGATGGATCTGAAAAAAGTCTACTAGCGGAAGATCAATAAATACCCACATTAAACAGGGTTATAATGCGACCTCTTTCATCATCTCCCGTGTACGGGGAAGGAAAACCATGCCGCTTATCACCGATCTACCCGCCATTTTTGACCACTTCTCCGCAGCCCGCCAGCAGGGTTTCCTCACGGTCATGGAGCTTAAAGAGCAAAACATACCGCTGGTTGGCACCTACTGCACCTTTATGCCGCAGGAAATTCCGCTGGCCGCCGGCGCGGTGGTGGTGTCGCTGTGCTCCACCTCCGACGAGACGATTGAAGAGGCGGAAAAGGATCTGCCGCGCAACCTCTGTCCGCTGATAAAAAGCAGCTACGGTTTTGGCAAGACCGACAAATGCCCCTACTTCTACTTTTCCGACCTCGTGGTGGGCGAAACCACCTGCGACGGCAAAAAGAAAATGTACGAATACATGGCCGAATTCAAAGCCGTGCACGTGATGCAGCTGCCGAACAGCGCCAGCGATGATGCCTCGCGAGCGCTGTGGAAAGCGGAAATTTTGCGCCTGCAGAAGGTGGTGGAAGATCGCTTTGGTACGCCGATTACCGAAGCCGCCCTGCGCGAGGCGATTATCCTCAAGAACCGCGAACGGCGGGCGCTGGCGAACTTTTATCGCGTCGGGCAGCTCAACCCGCCCGCGCTCAGCGGCAGCGATATTTTAAAAGTGGTTTACGGCGCGACCTTCCGCTTCGATAAAGCGGCGCTGATCGATGAGCTCAACGACATGGCCGATCGGGTACGCCAGCAGTGGCAAGAGGGCAAACGGCTGGAGGCGCGGCCGCGTATTCTGATCACCGGCTGCCCGATCGGCGGCGCGGCGGAAAAAGTGGTGAAGGCCATTGAGGACAACGGCGGCTGGGTGGTCGGTTTTGAAAACTGCACCGGCGCGAAAGCCACCGAGCGCTGCGTGGAGGAGACGGGTGACGTTTACGACGCCCTGACCGATAAATATCTCGCCATCGGCTGCTCCTGTATTTCGCCGAACGACCAGCGCCTGTCCCTGCTCAGCCAGATGGTGGGTGAATATCAGGCGGACGGCGTGGTGGATGTCATTTTGCAGGCCTGCCACACCTACGCGGTGGAATCGCTGGCGATAAAACGCCACGTGCGCCAGCAGCACGACATCCCCTATATCGCCATTGAGACCGACTATTCGACGGCGGATATCGGCCAGCTCAGCACCCGCGTGGCGGCCTTTATCGAGATGCTTTAGGAGCGCGCGTGACCATTACCGTAGGGATTGATTCCGGATCGACCGCCACCAAAGGCATCCTGCTTGAAGACGGCGTGATTCAGCGCCGCTTTCTCTGCCCGACGCCGTTTCGCCCCGCCGACGCCATCGTTGAGGCGTGGGAAACGCTCCGCGCAGGCCTGAGCGAGCGCCCCTTTTTAACCTTAACCGGCTACGGTCGCCAACTGGTGGATTTCGCCGATAAGCAGGTCACCGAGATCTCGTGCCACGGGCTCGGCGCGCGCCTGCTGGCCCCGCAGACCCGCACGGTCATCGATATCGGCGGCCAGGACAGCAAGGTTATCCAGCTGGACGAGGCAGGTAATCTCACCGATTTTCTGATGAATGATAAATGCGCGGCGGGCACCGGGCGCTTTCTGGAGGTGATCTCGCGTACGCTGGGGGCCAGCGTCGAGCAGCTCGACAGCATCACCGACGGTATTGAACCCCATGCGATTACCAGCATGTGCACGGTATTCGCCGAATCCGAGGTCATCAGCCTGCGTTCGGCCGGGGTGCCGCCGGAGGCGATCCTCGCCGGGGTGATCAACGCCATGGCCCGACGCAGCGCCAATTTTATCGGCCGTCTGTCGGCGCAGGGGCCGCTGCTGTTTACCGGCGGCGTCAGCCACTGCGCGGCCTTCGCGCGGAGGCTGGAGGGGCACGTGGGTATGGCGGTGCAGACGCATCCCGACGCGCAGTTTGCCGGGGCGATCGGCGCAGCGCTGATCGGCTTACGTCAGAGGAGCCGCCGGTGACGGAATATCTGTTTTTATTTCACTCAACGGTGGGGGTAGTGCGGATGCGCAAAGCCCTGCAGGCGGCGGGAGCGTCCTTCCGGGTGAAGGACATTCCGCGCCAGCTGCGCGGCGGCTGCGGGCTTTGCATTTATCTGAGCTGTGAGCCGGGCGAAGAACAGAAGTGGATTCTCCCCGGCCAAACGGAAGCCCTGTTTCGCGTCGCCGGGGATGATTATCAGCTGCTGGCTCAGTTTCCGCCGCAGGCGTAACCAGCGCGCGAATCATCGCCCGGCGGCGTACAGCGAGCACAATATCCGGGTTTGTTCCCTCAGCCCAGCAGCTGGCGAACGCAGGATTTAAACACCCGCACGCCATCCGCCAGCGCGGCGCGGTCGAACCGCATCTCCGGATGATGCAGCCCCGGCAGCAGGTCGCAGCCCAGCCCCCAGAACCCGCCTTTCACCTGTGGACGCAGGCGCAGGTAGTGAAAAAAGTCCTCGCTGCCCGGCGTACTCTTCGCCGCCGTTAAGCCGGCTTCGCCAAACGTTTCCCGAATCGCCTGGCTGACGATAGCCGTAGCCTGTTCGTCGATAATCGCGGCGGGCATCTCCTTGACGATCTGGATATCGACGGTGGCGCCATAAGCCGCCGCGCTGCTCTCTATCGCCCGCACCACCCGCTCTTTCAGCGTCGCCATGCCGTCATTTTCCGCGCTGCGCAGATCCCAGCACACGTGCGCTTTCGCCGGCACCGAGTTGGTTACCCCTGCATCGCACAGAAAGCGCGTCGCTTTAGCGCTCCAGGTCAGCGAAGGCGCCAGATGAATCCCGTTTACCGCCTGCACCGCGTGCGACGCGGCATCCAGCGCGTTAACGCCCAGGTGAGGCCGGGCGGCATGCGCGGCTTTGCCGTGGAAATCGACCATCACCGTCGCCGAGGCGGAGTAGTACATCGCCGGCACCGCCTTACCCTTCGGACACTCCTCCAGCGGCCTGAGGTGGAAGCCGAACAGCATCTCCACGTCGTCCAGCACGCCCGCGTCCGTCAGCGCGATCGCCCCGGTGCCCAGCTCTTCGGCGGGCTGAAAGAGTATTTTCAGCTTCCCGCGCTTCACCAGCCCTTCGGCGAGGATCTCTTCCGCGGCGGTCAACACCACCGAAGAGTGACCGTCATGACCACAGGTATGGCGAGCCTCTAAGCGGCCATCGATGATATGGCCCAGCGCATCCATATCCGCCCGCAGCGCCACGACCGGCCCCGGCTTACCGCTATCCAGCAGCGCAACAATGCCGGTGGTGCCGCCGACGTTGCGCTGAACCTGAAACCCCGCGGCTTCTAATGCATCGCCGATGTATGCCGACGTTTTGTGCTCCTCAAAGCCCAGTTCAGGGATTTGATGCAGATAGTTGAAATGCTCTAAAGTTCGCGACACGTCTTACTCCTTGCCTTCTATTATGCAATCACGCGCATGACCAGCATGGCGATAACGGCATTGATAATGCTCACCGCCATCAGCAGCGGCCAATATTTTTTCGGGACATCCGCCACGCCGAGCAGGCGCCCCATGTACTGAAGCTGCGAACCCATGAGGAAAATCGCCGGGATGAGAATCGTGATATCCGCCACGTTGAGGGTGCCTTTGCTCAACAGGCTCACCGCCACGCCGGTTCCCGCAGAGGCGGAAAGCCAGGAGGTCAGCAATACGGTAATGGCTTCACCCGGCAGGCCAAACAGGCCCATCAGCGGCGCGCAGACGTGGCCGATGATCTGCATCACGCCGAGCAAATTCAGCATTTCAGCGATCACGTAGGCCATTAATACATTCGGCATCAGATTGTTGATGGCGATATTAAATCCTTTGCGCGCGCCGATAACGAAAATATCGAACGGGTTACTGCCGACTTTTGCCGAATTATTCATTTTCAAAATCCCTTTTATAAGCGGTATTCAGAACCAGACGCGTGATTGCCGCGCCGACAAATTTCAGCACAAACATTAAAAGCAGCGGAATAATGATAGGAATGGTTAACGAAGCGAAAAGCGCTGAGCCAATCGAGAAGTAGTTATTAATCAGACCGGCGCCGGAATATTGCCAGGCCCCCATAATAACCAGATCCTTACGGTTTATTTTGTCGCTATCATATAGCTCTTTGGTCAGCGCCGCGCCGGCATCGGTACTCTGTAAGTCGGTAATCAGCGCCAGGCCGGTATAACCCGGGATCCCGAGCAGCGGGCGAAGCAGCGGGGTCAGCAGCTTATGCGCCGCGCGGATCGCGCCGTAGTGGGTAAATATCTCCAGCAGCCCCAGCGCCAGCATCACCGTCGGCACCAGCGACAGGGCAAACAGGAAGCCGGCCTTGGCGCTGATGCCGCCGCTGCCGATAAAGGTGTTGGTTTCCGGCGTTTTCATGGTGCCGAACGCGCCGCCGAGGGTGGTAAAGTCAAACGCCCCCAGCCAGGCCATGCCTTCAACCTTAAACAGCAACCCGGAGAAAACTAACAATACGACGATCAGTGAAATCCAGGCTCCGGGCCCGACTTTCCACTCATTTGTCGTTTCGTCGGAGGAACATTCCAACGTTTTATTTTCACTCATACCCTGTCCTCTCACATAATGAAATGTTAGTGCGATTGTTTGCAATTTGAAATTATGTCAATTTATTGTTATTCGAATTTATTATTTTCACTGATAAGCTTTTCCATATTCCCTTAATCAGCATCATCACCATTTCTTATTCTTCAACTCCCCGAGCCTTGCCGCCTTAATAGCGCACCGGGAATAAGCGATGAGAATTTTCCTCCCTGTCAGTTTTTGTCCGAATTACGATTATCTATAACTTGCCGGGATGATAAATACCTGTGAAAGGGTGTTATTGTTGACCACAGGTCAACAAAGGAGCGAGAAACGATGTTGCATGAGAGGCCGATGAGCTATCTGTATGAAGTCGGGATTCAGGGAGGCATTCGCCGGGCCGCCGATATGCTGGGCATCAACCCGTCAGTCATCAGCCGCCAGATAGCGCAGCTGGAACGGGCGCTGGAGCTGCCGCTGCTGGAACGCCAGGGACGAAACGTGGTGCTGACCGAAGCCGGACGTCTGCTGGCGGAGGACTACTTCGAAAGCCGTCAGCGCCGGGAAAAGCTGGAAAGTCACCTGAAGGATTTACGCCATATGCGCGGCGGGACTATCTCGGTGAGGATTGGCGGCGGGCTGGTCACCACCTTTATTGAATCGGTGATGAGCACCTTTGCGCAGTCCTGGCCTAACGTATTCGTGGATATTATTGTCGGCAGCATGCAGGAGATGCTCAACGATATCGCCAGCGGTGAAGCGGATATGGCGGTCGCCTTCGGCCCCATCGGCAACCCGGAGCTTAAACGCCACAGCTTTCAGTGGGGCCCTATCTGCGCCGTGGTCTCGCCACAGCATCCCATCGCTGCCCTGCCCGCCGTCACCATCGATGAGCTCACGCAATATCGCCTGATCGCGCTCACCGACAGCTTTGGCCTGCAGCGCCATATGAACGCCATGTTTAAAACCGCCGGACGGCAGTTTCACCCGGCCTATCGCTGCAACCTCTTTTCCACCGCCATGAGCCTGAGCCAGGCGGGATTGGGGATCTCTTTTATGACCGCATACGCCGCCCGGGAAGCAATAGCCCACGGTATTCTGACCGCGGTCCCCATCGATCATCCCATCGCCAGCAGCGCCCAGTGCCACCTGCTACGCAACTCCGACCGCCGCTTTTCCCCGGCGGCGCATCATATGTGGCGGCTGCTGCACAACGCTTTTCGCGACGCGCAGCGGGCGCTGGCGGCCTGAGCTTATTCGGTCACTACGAATCGGGTTGGCGCAAAGCAGTTCAGCAGCCGATGCATAAGGAAGACCATGGTCAGCGTAACGATCAGCGCCACGGTGACGGAAGTGATGCGGTACAGATCGCTGAACACCAGGTCCTGGTCCGGATGCAGGTTCTGGCCGAACATGATGCCGATGGTGGTAATGCTGGCGAAGCCCACGCCGGCCCCCACCTTCTCCATCACGTGCAGGCGGGCGCTAAACGCCAGGCCGAGACCAATCAGCGGCATCATCAGCACCATATGATTGCTGAAGTCGTAGATAATCAGCTGCACCACCAGGATATAAAGGCAGGCCAGCACCACCCCCACCACGCGCCAGATCGAGCTGATCACCGCGCCGCGATAGTGCATCGGGAACAGAATTAAAATTCCCGCCATCAGCGCCGACAGCGAGTCGCTCAGGTCGCAGACCTGAAAGATCACAAAGATCATTGTCGCCACGCTGCCGGAGAGCAGCGATTCGTGGCGAATACGGGCAGCATCTTTTTCAATGCGCGGCGGCGGCTTGCGCGGTTCAACGTCCGGGATGAAGTAATTAAGCAATGCGCTAAGCGCCACCGCCATCACGCAGGCCTCCATATTGGAGAACATCAGGGTGTGCCAGTTACTGGTGGGATAGCTCATAAAGTTGAGCATCGTGCTTTGACACACCACGCCCATCGACCCCAGCAGAAACAGCGGCCCCTGGCTCATAAAGCGAAAGCGCATCACGTACAGGCCAAACACCACCAGCGTCATAATCACCGGCCACTGCGACAGATAGCCGACGATTAACACCATTTCGACGCAGTTCACCGCTGCGCTGAACACAAACTGCCGCGCCACGTGACGGTTAAATACCGGCACCAGCGACAGCAGCATCAGCGGATAAACCACGAAAAAGACGCCGTACTGTACGTCGTAGAAGGTCGAAATGCTCAGTGCGATAGTGCCGGCCACGGCGATGCGCAGCGTCTGGCGAAAATCGTTCGCCGTGTAGACGATGTTGCCGTGCGGGGTGAAGACCCGCGCCAGGGTATTAATAGACATAGTGCAGGAAGCTCACCAGATGGATCTGCGCGCCGGCGAAGGTGCGGGCGAACGGGCCATCGCTGTTATAAAGCTGTACCGTCGCGCGGGCGCCGGTGGGCAGCGGCTTATCCAGCGGCTCGTCCAGGGCGACGTGAATGCGCATGCGCTGCGCGTCGCGCACCCAGCGGGTGGACTGCTCCGGCTGCGATAGCTGGCCATTGACCTCTTCCTGCCCGGCCAGAATACCGGCATCGCTGCTGGTGACGTGCGCCGGGAAGACTTTCCCCGGCAGCGCATCAAACACCACCGCGGCATCGGTGTTGACGCCGGTGTGGCGCAGGCTCTTCTCGCGGAAATCGGCGACGATATCGGTCTGGTTGCTCACCAGCGCCAGCAGCGGCGTGGCGGCGGTGGCGTACAGACCGGGGTTAAGCTGCAGGTTGCTCACCATCCCGTCAGTCTCCGCGCGGACCTTCGTCCAGCCGAGGTTAAGCTGCGCCTCTTCCAGCGCGTTGCGGTACTTCTGCAGCGTGACATTGCGCCCATCGTCGCGCTCGCCGCGCTGAATCAGCAGATTCTGGATACTGGCGTTGAGCGCGCTGACCGACTGCTCGCTGGTCTGCCAGGTGGTGCGCACTTTATCCAGATCCGACTGAGAGACGTTCTGCATGGTGCTCAGGCGCTGGTAGCGATCGAAGGTCACCTTATCGTTGCGCGCGGTGTACTGGGCGGTGCGCAGGTTGGCGCGGGCAGAGGCGATCTGCGCGTCCAGCTGCTGGTTGCTCAGCTTCGCCTGTTCAAGAGCGATCTGCGCCGCTTCCACTTTATTGATAAACGGCGTCGGATCCAGTTCATAGAGCAGGTCGCCCTTCTTCACCTGGCTGTTGTTGTGCACATAGACATGGGAGACATAGCCGGAGACGCGCGACGAGACCGGCGTGACCACGCGCATCACGGTGGAGTCCGGCGTGAGCGGGATCCAGATATCGGCGACGATAAACCAGGCGAATATGGCCAGGAAGGCGGCAATACTCACCCTTACCCAGCGGGCAAATTTCTGTTCAGGGGTCATCATAGTGTTTTAGATCTTGTTATCTTCTTCGCGGATAGTCCGCAGATTGCAGGCGATTTGATTTAACGTGGCGCTAAAGGCGGCGAGCTGCGCTTCAGGGATAGTTTCGGTGACGCGCTGTTGATAGGTCTCAATCACGCGGTTCAGCTTCTCCAGAATAGCGCGGCCTTCCGCCGTCAGCGTCAGCAGGCGTATGCGTTTGTCATAAGGCGATGTAGAACGCAGCAGATAGCCCTGCTTTTCCAGCTGCGTGAGGGTGCGCATCAGCGGCGGCAGTTCAATGCCCTGCACCTCCGCCAGCTCGCTGACCGAGACGTTATCACCCAGCTGGTGCAGCTGCATCAGCACCGTCCAGCTTGACTGGGTCAGGCCGGTGTCGGTAATGGCAGAATCAATAATCGCGCGCCACTGGCGCACCACCATCGCCATGCGCATCCCCATCGGGCGGCGAGCAAACAGGTCGTCTTCGGTCATCTTTTTTTCCTCACTTAACGGTGAGGAAAATAATACTTATCACGGTAAGTATCAAGAAACGAAGAGTGGATAAGCATGAATTGATAAATTCTGTGAATGTATTATCCCCGGTCGCGCTCACGCTTACCTGGGCTACGGCTCTGCGCGGTCTGGTCGCCCGGACAGGCGCGTCAAGCGCCGCCTCCGGGAAAATCCCCGGTTGCGCTCACGCTTACCGGGGCTACAGTTCTGCGCGGTCTGGTCGCCCGGACCAGGTGCGTCAAGCGCCGCCTCCGGGGAAATCCCCGGTTGCGCTCACGCTTACCGGGGCTACAGCTCTGCGCGGTCTGGTCGCCCGAACAGGCGCGTCAAGCGCCGCCTCCGGGGAAATCCCCGGTTGCGCTTACCGGGGCTACGGCTCTGCACGGTCTGGTAGCCCGGACAGGCGCGTCAAGCGCCGCCTCCGGGGAAATCCCCGGTCGCGCTCACGCTTACCGGGGCTACAGCTCTGCGCGGTATGGTAGCCCGGACGGGCGCGGCAAGCGCCGCCTCCGGGGAAATGCCGGGTAACAAATCGCACTTTTTAATTGATCTGATCCCGACGCAGCCCGACATCTTTTAGCTGTTCGTCGCTCATACGCTGCAATGTTCTGCGCGTTTGTTCGCGAAGCCACCATTTTTTGATTATCCGCGCCAGAAATACGAAGCCGATAAACGGCTGTCTTGCCCGATTCTCGTGAAATTCCATCCTCTACCTCCTCACCTTGCCAGAGGCTTTATCTTCACGGATCCGGGGCCAAACAATACAGATTCACAAAATACTTTTCTTTAACATACAGATTCGCTAAAACGTACAGCAGACCTCATTTTTACCGCCAATCTGTACTGGTTTATTGATCTGTATGGCGACGATCAAGGATACAGCATGACCCGCTATCAACATCTCGCCAGCCTGCTGGCAGAACGCATCGAACAAGGGCTGTATCGTCCCGGCGAAAAGCTGCCGTCGGTACGCAGCCTGAGCCAGGAACACGGCGTCAGCATCAGCACCGTTCAGCAGGCCTACCAGACGCTGGAACAGCAGCAGCTGATCGTGCCGCAGCCGCGATCCGGCTATTTCGTGGCCCCGCGTAAAGCCCAGCCGCCGGTACCGCCGATGTCGCGTCCGGTCCAGCGTCCCGT
Organism: Klebsiella sp. RCJ4; assembly: GCF_009025755.1. Classification (NCBI taxonomy): domain Bacteria; kingdom Pseudomonadati; phylum Pseudomonadota; class Gammaproteobacteria; order Enterobacterales; family Enterobacteriaceae; genus Klebsiella; species Klebsiella sp. RCJ4. The sequence goes on along the minus strand of NZ_WCIN01000039.1, from coordinate 40,799 downwards.
CGAGATCACCCAGTGGGATCAGGTGCTGACCATGCTCGACGCCCGCCACGATAAATCGATTATCCCCTTCGGCGGCGGCTCGCCGGACGTCACTCAGCCGAGCCTGAAGCCTATCTGGCGCGAGCTGAGCCGGGCAATTCAGCACAACCTGAGCGAAGTGCTGAACTACGACGAGCTGGCCGGGCGTCGCGAACTGCGTGAACAGATCGCCCGCCTGATGCTCGACGGCGGATCGGTGGTCAACGCCAACGACCTGGTGCTCACCAGCGGCTGCCACAGCGCGCTGTCGCTGGCGCTGCTGTCGGTGTGCCAGCCCGGCGATATCGTCGCCGTCGAATCCCCTTGCTACTACGGCACCATGCAGATGCTGCGCGGATTAGGGCTAAAAACCATCGAGATCCCCACCGATCCGGAAACCGGGATCAGCATCGAGGCGTTAGAGCTGGCGCTCGATCAATGGCCGATCAAAGGGGTGATCCTGGTCCCCAACTGCAATAATCCGCTGGGATTTATCATGCCGGATGCCCGCAAGCGGGCGGCGCTGTGCCTCGCCCAGCGCCACGATATCGTTATCTTTGAGGATGATATCTACGGCGAGCTGGCGACCGAATACCCGCGCCCGCGCACCATCCATTCCTGGGATATCGACGGCCGGGTGATGCTCTGCAGTTCGTTTACCAAAACCATCGCTCCCGGCCTGCGCATCGGCTGGATTGCCCCCGGCCGTTATTACGATCGCCTGCTGCAGATGAAATATGCCGCCAGCGGTACCAACGTCCCCTCCACCCAGCTGGCGGCCTGTAACTTTATTCGCGAAGGCCACTATCACCGCCACGTGCGGCGGATGCGGCAGATCTACCAGCGTAATATGGAGATTTACACCTGCTGGCTGCGGGAGTTTTTCCCCTGCGGGATCTGCGTTACCCGCCCGAAAGGCGGCTTTATGCTGTGGGTCGAGCTGCCGGAGCAGGTGGATATGGTCTGCGTCGCGAAGCAGCTGTGCCGCCTGAAGATCCAGGTCGCGCCGGGATCGCTGTTCTCCGCTTCGGGGAAATACCGCAACTGCTTAAGGATCAACTGCGCCCTGCCGCCGACAGATAAACATAAAGAGGTGATGGTGCAGCTGGGAATGGCGGTGAAGGTGGCGATGGAGTGGGCGCCGGAGTGATAAGGCATCGCAAGATGAAAATGGTAATTCCATCATTAACACATTATTTACCTCATTCTTGAGTATTTTTAATGTGTTAGCCATTACATCCTCTCGTCATAACGCTTGATAAAAAAAAGTACAGCGTTATGATTTTGGAAGGCGTCTCGCAAAAATACCTTTTCATCCTCTGCTACACCAGCCACATCCGGCGGGTGAATGCTGCAAGGAGTTCAACCTTTGACAACTCAACAAACAAACTTTGATTTCCTGGCAGAATACGATCCGCTATTGGTTCAAATCACCGCCACCGCAGAACGGCTATTCTCCAGCGATCCCAATACCACGCTGATGAAGCTACGCCAGTTTGGTGAAGCGCTGGCGCAAAATATTGCTGCCCGGTTGAATATTAGCCGGGAAGATAATCCAAACCAGCAAGAGTTGCTCTACAGGTTGGACAGAGAATTACAGTTTGATCCTGCCATCCGTCAGTTATTTCATACGCTGAGAATTGAAGGTAATAAAGCGACGCATCAGTTCCAGACCCGTCACCGTGAAGCGATGGATGCGCTGAAAGTCGCCCGTGCGCTGGCAATTTGGTTCCACCAGACATTTGGTGATGCCGGTAGTCAGTTTAATCCGGGCCCTTTTGTTCCGCCGCATGACCCAAGTGAACAGCTCAATAAATCTCAATCTGCCATCGAACAACTCAAACAAACCTTATTGGCAGCGAACCAAAAGCTAGAATCCAGCGAGCAGCTTCAGAATTTACTTAAACAGCAAAAAGAAGAATATGAGCAGCTGGCTCACGAAATGGATATTGAGGCCAGAGAACAACAGCAATTGCTGGAAATGAGCCAGCAGGATCTGCAAACGCTCCAGCAAAATTATGAAGCGAAGCTCACCGCCTTGCAGGCGCAGCTTGCTCAGCAAACACAGCAAGCCATTACGGCCCAGCGCAAAGAGTTTGGCCGCAAGTCCAGCTATGCCCGCAAGCACATCATTACCGAAGAGCTGACGCGGATCCTGATTGACCAGCAGCTAAATGAATGGGGCTGGCTGGCAGATACTCAGGAAATCACCTGGAAAAAAGGCTCCCGCCCTGAAAAAGGGGTGAACAAAGCCATTGCAGAATGGCCGACCTTTGCCGATGACGAACATGGCAGAGCAGATTACGTTCTTTTCTGCGGGCTCACCCCCGTCGCAACCGTTGAAGCAAAAAGAAAAAACGAAAATGTGGCTGGGAAAATCCCCCAGGCCGAGCGCTACAGTAAAGGTTTTCAGTTTGACGCATCCATGATCCCCGCCTGGTCTGAAGAAGGGCGCATCAAAGGCTGGGAAGATGGTGTGAATAGCGTTTATCAAATTCCTTTCGTGTTCTCTTGCAACGGTCGGCCTTATATCAAACAGTCCGCCGAACACTCCGGCACGTGGTTCCGCGATGTTCGCTCGCCTGACAATACCCGCTATCCACTGGAAAGCTTTATCACGCCAGAAGGTCTGATGGACCGCCTGCATCGTAGCCGGGTGGAAGCAGAAGCCAAATTGCATCAAGAGCCGTTTAGCTATCTTGGCTTGCGTGATTACCAGGTCAACGCGGTTAAGGCCGTCGAGTCCGCACTGGAACAGGGCTCGCGTGAAGTGTTGCTGGCTATGGCGACCGGGACAGGCAAAACACGTACCATTATTGGCTTAATCTACCGCTTTCTGAAGGCCGAACGCTTTAAACGGATACTCTTTCTCGTCGACCGCTCTGCGCTCGGTGAACAGGCGCAGGATGCTTTTAAAGAGGCTTCGCTGGAACAGAACCAGACGCTTTCACAAATCTATAATGTTGCCGAGCTGGGTGATATGGCGGCAGAAGCAGAAACCCGCGTACAGGTCGCCACAGTGCAATCCATGGTCAGCCGGATCTATCGTTCCGGCACGCCGCCTGCGGTAGATACCTACGACTGCATCATCATCGACGAAGCGCACCGTGGTTATACGCTGGATCAGGAGATGACCGAGGGCGAACTCTCTATCCGCGATAACGCCCAATATCTCTCCAGCTATCGTCGGGTGCTCGACTATTTTGACGCCGTAAAAATCGGTCTGACCGCCACCCCAGCCAAACACACCAGCGAGATTTTTGGTCACCCCGTTTATGTTTATTCCTACCGGGAAGCGGTGGCGGAAGACTGGCTGATTGACCACGAACCCCCGGTTCGCTATGAAACCCAGCTCAGCAAATACGGTATTCACTTTGAGATTGGCGACACCGTCAGTGCCGTGGATGCAGAAACGGGGGAAGTCGATACCAGCGAGCTGGAAGACGAGCTGAATTTCGACGTCGATGCCTTCAACCGTAAAGTCATCACCGAAGATTTTAACCGGGTGATCTGCGAAGAGCTGGCGAAAGAGATAGACCCTTCCGGCGATGAAAAAACGCTGATTTTCTGCGCCACGGACGCCCACGCCGATATGGTTAAGCGCCTTCTCGATGAGGCCATGGGCGCGGTCAACCCAGACTTTAATCAGGCCGCGATTGAGAAGATCACCGGCAAGAGCGATCAGGTCAGCAAGCTTATCAAGCGTTTCAAAAACGAACGCTACCCCAGCATTGGGATCACCGTGGATCTGTTAACCACCGGTATTGACGTTCCGGCGATCACCCATCTGGTGTTCCTGCGTCGGGTAAAATCACGCATTCTGTACGAGCAGATGATCGGCCGCGCCACCCGGCGCTGCGACGATATCGGTAAAACCGTCTTCTGGATCCACGATCCGGTGGATATCTACGCCACGCTTCAGGATGTGAACACCATGAAGCCGCTGGTGAAAAACGCGGGCGTCAGCATCGAGCAACTGGTTGAAGAACTATCGAATGACGATGTGCTGGAAACGGCGCTGAACAATCCGGGCGATAGCCCAACGGAAACGCAGGCGGATAGCTTGCTCAATCAGCTCAGCCAGAAAATTATGCGCGTCCTGCGTAAAGCGGAGAAAAAGGCCGAAAAACGCCCGGAAGTCCGCAAAAAGCTTAATGAACTGGAGGAACTCTGGGGCGTGGAGCCAAAGCAATTGCATCAGCATCTGCATAAGCTTGGCCCGCAGCAAGCCTCGGCGTTTCTCAAGCAGCATCGCAGTCTGATTCGTCAGTTAAGCGATGTCGGTACCCTGCTGGGCAGCGAGTACCGCCCGGTGATTTCAGACCATGATGATGAACTCATCAGTAAAGAGCAGACCTACGGGCGCTACCAGAAACCCGCCGACTACCTGCAAAGCTTTAATGAGTTTATCTCCACGCAAATCAACCAATCCGCAGCGCTGTCGGTGGTGATTAACCGTCCACGCGACCTGACACGTGAGCAGTTAAAAGAGATCCGTCTTTTGCTGGATGAAGCGGGCTACAGCGAGGCTAGCCTGCGCTCGGCGGTGCGAACCCAGAGCAGCCAGGATATCGCCGCCACCATCATTGGGCATATCCGCCAGGCCGCGCTCGGTGAACCGCTTATTCCGTTCGAGGAACGCGTGAAGCTAGCGCTGGACAAAATCTATGCCCAGCATAGCTGGAGTAAATTACAGAAACGCTGGCTGGAACGGCTGGCAAAACAGCTGGTCCATGAAGTGGTGCTGGATAAAAACTTCGTAAATCATCTGTTCTCCGCCGACGGCGGAACGAAGAAGCTCAACAGCCTGCTGGACAACCAACTGGACACCATTCTCGATCAGATGAGCGATGCATTGTGGGCACCAAAATCCGCCTGATCGTGATACCCTTCCCCATCATTTTTTGACAGACAGGCCGGGTAACCGGCCTCAACCGGAATAGCTATGAGTAACAACGAAATCGTTCAGAAACTCTGGAATCTTTGTGACGTCCTGCGTGACGATGGCATCAACTACAGTGATTACGTCACCGAGCTGGTATTACTGTTGTTTATCAAGATGGTGCACGAGAACACCGAAGCGGAAACGCTGGATAAACACATCCTGCCAGAAGGGTGCCGCTGGAGCGATTTAAATAGCAAATCCGGTCTTAACCTGCTGAACGACTACAAACAAATTCTGCTGAAACTCTCTACCGGTAAAGACGCCGAAGGCAAACTGGTCCACGCCGACCCGCTGATCACCGCAATTTATGCCGACGCGCAAACGCGCCTACGCGAGCCGCGCCACCTGGAGCAGTTGATCCGCTCGCTGGATCAGATTGACTGGTTTAGCGCGCAGAAAGACGGTCTGGGCGACCTGTATGAAGGGCTGCTAGAAAAGAACGCTGGTGAAACCAAGTCCGGTGCCGGGCAGTACTTTACCCCGCGTGCGCTGATCAACAGCATGGTGCGCTGCATCAAACCGCGGCCGGGCGAAGTGATTCAGGATCCTGCCGCCGGTACTGCGGGCTTTTTGATTGCCGCCGATCAGTACATCAAGGCCAACACCGACGATCTGTACGATCTGTCGGACAAAGAGCGCGTATTCCAGAAGAATAAAGCCTTTATCGGCGTTGAGCTGGTGCCATCTACCCGCCGTCTGGCGCTGATGAACTGCTTGCTGCACGGAATGGAAGGCGATGAAAAAGGCGTGGTGCATCAGGGCAACGCGCTGGGCATGGCCGGACAGTCGCTGGCGAAAGCCGATATCATTTTAGCCAACCCACCGTTTGGTACCTCCAAGGGCGGAGAAGCCAGTATTACCCGCGATGACCTTACCTATAACACCAGCAATAAACAGCTGGCCTTTTTGCAGCATATTTACCGCAACCTGAAGCCGGGCGGTCGTGCCGCCGTTGTGCTGCCTGATAACGTGCTGTTCGAAGCCGGGGTCGGTGCCGACGTGCGTCGCGACCTGATGAACAAATGCAATCTGCACACTATTCTGCGTTTGCCGACCGGGATCTTCTACGCGCAGGGCGTGAAAACTAACGTGCTGTTTTTCACCAAGGGCACCGACGCCGATAAATACCAGGAAGAAAACTGTACCGAAAATGTCTGGGTGTATGATCTGCGTACCAACATGCCGAGCTTCGGCAAGCGCACGCCGTTTACCGAGCAGCATCTCAAGCCGTTTGAAGAGGTATTTGGCGACGATCCTCACGGCAATAGTCCACGCAGCGAAGGCGAGTGGAGCTTTAACGCCAGCGAGATTGACGTGGCCGACAGCGCAGAGAACCAGGACACCGAGCAGCACCTGACCACCAGCCGCTGGCGCACATTCAGTCGCGAGTGGATCCGCACGGCGAAATCCGATTCGCTGGATATCTCCTGGCTGAAGGATAAGGACAGCATCGACACCGACAGCCTGCCGGAGCCGGACGTGCTGGCGGCAGAAGCGATGGGCGAGCTGGTACAGGCGCTGGGCGAGCTGGATGCGCTGATGCGCGAGCTGGGCGCGGGCGATGAAGCGGATGCACAGCGCCAGTTACTGAGTGAAGCGTTTGGTGAGGTGAAGGCATGAGTGAGGGGAAATTGCCGGAGGGGTGGGTTGGCTCTAGTTTAGGAGACGTGCTTGATGTTAATAGCGGAGTAGGTTTCCCGATAAAATTCCAAGGAAAAAAAAGTGGTGATTATCCTGTATATAAAGTAAGTGATATATCATTGGCTGTAACTAAAAATAATGGAAATTTAATTACCGCAGGGCACTTTATATCTAAAGAAGAGGCCATAGAGCTTAAAGGTAAAATATTCCGTCTAGGTTCCACTGCTTTTGCAAAAATAGGTGAGGCTGTTAAATTAAATAGGCGGGCAATAATTCAATCACCTGGTTTAGCTGATAACAATGTAATGGTTATCAGTGCAGTACTACATGAAATGGATAAATTTATATTCCATTTCATGAATACTATAGACCTTTCAGAACAGGCTAGATCAACTACCGTACCTTCCATCAGGAAAGGAGATATAGAAAATATACAATTGGCTCTCCCTCCGATCTCCGAACAAAAAATCATCGCAGAAAAGCTCGATACGCTGCTGGCACAGGTAGATAGTACCAAAGCACGTCTTGAGCAAATTCCACAAATCCTGAAACGTTTTCGTCAGGCGGTGCTCTCTGCTGCCGTAAGTGGGTTGCTGATTGATTCAAATAAAAGAAAACACCATCCATTGTGTAGTGAATGGCAGTGGGCAGACTTACCATCAACCTGGGATGTTCACAAATACTCTGAACTTGTTGATAGTAGACTAGGAAAAATGCTTGATAAAGCTAAAAATGTTGGCTCTGCAACAAAATATCTTGGGAATATAAATGTTCGCTGGTTTGGTTTTAATTTAGAAAACCTTCAAGATATACTAATCTCAGATATAGAGCGAAGAGAATTATCACTCGAGCCAGGTGATGTTCTAATATGTGAAGGTGGTGAACCTGGTCGATGTGCTATATGGAGTGAACCTCAGGATACACCTGTTATTTTCCAAAAAGCATTACATCGAGCTCGTGTAAAAGAAAAAATCATCCCAGAATGGTTAGCTTATAATTTGAAAAATGATTCAAATAACATTAGCTTATCTCAGCTTTTTACAGGAACTACAATTAAGCACCTCACAGGAAAAGCACTGGCAAATTATCCCATCAGAGTTCCTCCATTAGACGAACAACACGAAATCGTCCGCCGCGTCGAACAACTCTTCGCCTACGCCGACACCATTGAAAAGCAGGTCAACAGCGCCCTAACCCGCGTCAACAGCCTTACTCAGTCGATCCTGGCGAAGGCCTTCCGCGGCGAGCTTACCGCCCAGTGGCGTGCCGAAAACCCTAATCTGATCAGCGGTGAAAACAGCGCCGCCGCCCTGCTGGAGAAAATCAAGGCCGAACGCACCGCCAGCGGCAGTAAAAAAACCACGCGAAAAAAAGCCTAACTGTTATTTTTAAGCGCATCTGACCGATGCGCTTTTATACACTTCATCCTTCAAGTTGCCTCGGCGTTAGCTGCGCTCGCTCACCCCAGTCACGTACTTATATACGCTCCAGGGGACTCGTTATTTTGCCGCCTTGATGCAGTTAAAATGATTTTGTGCATATTATTTTTCGTAACTATAAACATCAAAAATATATCCTGTCCTTTCCTGTACATTCCCATTACAGTCTATTTTCAGCTGGACTTTTCCTTTATTTACTGATGATATATACAGGTATTTAACGCGATATAGCCGTGCGGGAACACGGCCATATCGCTAATCACAATCCCTATTGAAAAGGAATAGAGACCATGACTACCCCGCATTCTATTGCAGAATTCACCGATCCAGAAGTCTCCCCGGAAAATAACCGTAAAGGCACCGTCAGTTACGCGAGCCGCTTTGAAGATCATCAGCATATCCCGGCGATTATCATGAAAGGCCAGTGGCTGGAAGCTGCCGGTTTTGCCACCGGTGCCAAAATCGATATCAAAGTAATGGAAGGCTGTATCGTGATTACCGCGAAGCAGCCGGAGCCGGAACTGGTAGAGTCGCTGCGCCAGCTGCATAAGCTGTCGGCGCGCAAGCAAAAACAGGTTCAAGCGTTAATCGGCGCGATCGCCGGGCAGAAACGTAAGCTGGCCTAAGCTAAATTCCCCGGCGGCGCTGCGCTGACCGGGGCTACGGGGTTCCGGCCGTCTGCGGGCCGGTAGCCCGGACAAGGCGCGTCAAGCGCCGCCTCCGGGATTTCTCTTCTCACGGCACCTAAAACCCCATAATGCGCTTATATCACCGCATATTTTAAAATCATACTGCCGCACGCTGCAGCGTAATATGCTGGATAATAACCCCATAACAGTAAACAATTAGCGAATGACAACTAAAGACAATATAACAAAAAGTTTTTTGCTAAATAACCAGCATATAAGAAAACCCCACCAATATATCTAACCGCCTGATTCACCAGCAAATATATACCATTTATTTTTGAAAAAACTGACCTGATTGCCTTCCCATAATAATCCCGATACATTCACTCATTCCCTATACGGGAAACTCTAAATATAAAAAACACAACAATATAACCGGGATGAATGTCATGAAAATAACCAAAGATCGGGTGGTTTACGCCATGTCACGGGATAACGCTCCTGTCGCTACCGTCAGCAGCAGAAGTGAAGTGCTGTTCGAAACCTGCGACTGCTTCTCCGACCAAATCACCTCCGCCGATGCCGTGTTTAACGAACTGGACTGGCAGCGCATTAACCCGGCGACCGGGCCGGTGTACGTCGAGGGCGCCGAGCCGGGCGATGCGCTCAAGGTCACCATCAAACGCATTACCCTGAGCAGCAATCAGGCGGTGATGGTCACCGCGCCGCAGCTGGGGGTGATTGGCGACGAGCTTGATGCCCCGAAGGTCACTATCGTGCCCATTGAGAATGACCATGCCGTGCTGCCCGGCAACGTGCGCGTGCCGCTCAACCCGATGGTCGGCGTAATCGGCGTCGCGCCTGCCGGGGAAGCCATCTCCTGCGGCACGCCGGATAGCCACGGCGGCAATATGGACTGCAAAATGATTACCGCCGGCAGCACCCTATGGCTGCCGGTCAACGTTCCCGGTGCGCTGTTCGGGCTTGGCGATTTACACGCCGCGATGGGCGATGGTGAAGTCTCGGTCTGCGGTCTGGAAATCCCCGGCGAAGTGCTGGTCGAACTGACGGTGGTCAAAAACCGCAAGCTGCCGCTGCCGATGCTCGAAAACAGCGAGACCCTGTTTACCCTCGCCTCGGCGCTGACCCTCGATGATGCCGCCGCCCTGGCCACCCGCAATATGGCGCACTTTATCGCCGACAATACCTCCCTGGCGCTGGCTGAAGCGATCAGTATTCTGAGCATCGCCGGCGACCTGCAAATCTGTCAGGTAGTCGACCCGCTGAAAACCTGTCGTTATGCCTTACCGAAATCAGTGGCTGAACAGCTCTCCCTGAGCATCGAAGGGGAGCAGGCATGAGCGTCGAACAGTTTGGCTATAAGCAGGAGCTGCACCGGGCGCTGACGTTCCGCGACCTGCTGGTCTACGGCATGATTTTTATGGTGCCCATCGCGCCGTTTGGCGTCTTTGGCTACGTCTGGGACGGCGCGCAGGGCATGGTGGCGCTGGCCTATCTTATCGGTATGGTGGCGATGTTCTTTACCGCCATGAGCTACTGGTCGATGTCGCGCGCGTTCCCGGTTTCCGGCTCGGTATACGCCTATGCCCAGCGCGGTATTCATCCCATTGTCGGCTTTTTTGCCGGCTGGCTGATCCTGCTGGACTATATTCTGGTGCCGTCGCTGCTCTATATCGTCAGCGCGGCGGCGCTGGCGCCCATGCTGCCGGGCGTGCCGGGCTGGCTGTGGATTGTCGGCTTTATCGCGATTAACAGCCTGATTAACCTGCGCGGCATTACCTTTACCGCACGCGCCAATAACACGATTCTGATCGCGGAGATCGTGGTGCTGTCAGTGTTCGTCGTGCTGGGGCTGATTGCGCTCTACTCCGGCGCCGGGGCGGGCCATCTGACCCTCGACCCGCTCTACAACGCCGATAAGTTCAGCCTGCCGCTGGTGATGGGCGCGGTCTCCATCGCCGTGCTCTCGTTCCTCGGCTTCGACGGGATCTCCACGCTGTCGGAGGAAACGAAAGGCGGCGTAGATACCGTGGGTAAGGCGTCGCTGGGCGCGCTGATGCTGGTCGGTTCGCTGTTTATCCTGCAGACGTGGATTGCCGCCGATCTGGCGCAGGGCATGACGTTCAGCAGCCTCGATACCGCCTTCTACGATACCGCGAATCTGGCGGGCGGCGGCTGGCTGAAGTATGTCACCATGTGGTCGACGGTGATCTCCTGGGGGATCGCTAACGCCCTGGTGGCGCAGGCCGCCGTGTCGCGCATTCTGTTTGCGATGGCGCGCGACAAGCAGCTGCCGCAGCTGCTGGCGAAAGTGCACCCGCGGCTGAAAACGCCTTACGTCAGCACCCTGTTTGTGGCGCTGATTTCGCTGGCTTCCGGCCTCTGGTTCTACGGTGATATCGATAACCTCAGCCGGCTGGTGAACTTCGGCGCGCTGATGGGCTTCCTGGTGCTGCATATCGCCGTGATAAACCATTACATCATTCGTCAGAAATCGCGCAATCTGGTGGTACACCTGCTGTTCCCGGTGGTGGGGCTGTGCATTATCGGCTTTGTTATTTATGAAATGGACGCGCAGGCCAAGGTGCTGGGGCTGAGCTGGCTGGCGGTTGGCGTGGTCTATTACCTGCTGATGCGCCTGGTGCTCAAGCGCAATGTGGAACTGAAGCTGGAAGGCTAACGCGATTTATCTCCCCGGCTCGCGCTGCGCTTAGCCGGGCTACAGGTTCCCAGCCGTCTGCGGGCCGGTAGCCCGGAGAAGGCGCGTCAAGCGCCGCCTCCGGGGTAATCATGAGGCAGGCTATTTCTTGTTAAGATCGCGAATCATCGCTTCTCTTAAGATCGCATTCAGTCGCGTTTGATAACCTTTCCCGGGACGTTTAAGCCACTCCATAATATCGGCATCAATACGGACAGAAGCCTGAGTTTTTAGCGGTCGGTAAAATTTACCGCGTACGGCATCTGACCACTGTGCGTCGTCTGTGGCGGGAATACCGCTATAATCGATTTCATCATCCGTTTTGTTGGCCAGCGCTTTAAGCTCATCGTCTCGCTTAGCCGTAAGCGTATCCGGATTGTCACGTTTATGTTTAACCATGTTCATAACGATTTCTCTCTTTGCTGTCCGCCTTCCGGGCGCTGATAATACGAATGACCTCTGTTCGACTTTCAAAACGGACCGAATGCGCAACCATGATAACAATGACCCCATGAACGAGACCGATAGTTTGCCAGCGATATTCACCATTCTCATAACGATCCTGTCGGGAAAGATGCCGGGGATCGTCAAAGACGAGCACCGCTTCTTCAAACCGGATTCCATGTTTTCTTAGATTACTTCTTGCCTTGTTCGCATCCCATTCAAACTCCATTGGCATCATATTCATCCTGATTGTATATACAAAAAAGTATAGACAATTATCCAGCGATAATACTCTCAACGTTGGAAAAAACTTCACATTTTTAAAGCAGGAATTGTAAAGGATGTTCCCGGCTCACGCTGCGCTTAGCCGGGCTACAGGTTCCCAGCCGTCTGCGGGCCGGTAGCCCGGACAAGGCGCGTCAAGCGCCGCCTCCGGGAAACCGCGCGCAATGCAGCTTCAGACTGTTCTCCCGGTGGCGCTGCGCTGACCGGGCTACGGGTTCCCGGCCGCCTGTTCGTCCTCGCCAAAAAACACCATACCTTTATAGGGCTGCTTCCGGCACGCCGCCAGGCGCTGGGCGAGATTGCCAACGTGCAGCTCCAGCTTGTGGCCGTCCGGGTCGAGAAAATAGTGCGACGCGCCTTCGCTTTTATTGGTTTTCCATACCGGGACGCCAGCCGCATTCAGGCGCCCGGCAAAAAGCGCGAAATCCGCCTCCGCAATGCTGAACGCGTAGTGGGTGTAGTCGCTCTCCTCCGGCGAAATGACGCGCCGCTGCGGGTCCAGCGACAGGCACAGCCAGAGGTCGCCGCAGGAAAAATATGCGCCGTTATCCCAGCGCGCGCGCAGCGTCATCCCCGGAAGCTGCTGATAAAACGCCACGCTCGGCGCCAGCTGGCTGACCGCCAGGGTCAGATGATTTAATCCGCTTAACATGGCTTTTCCTCTAATGACGTTACGATTTGCTGGCGCAGCCACCGGTGCGCCGGATCGCGGTGCCAGCGCTCGTGCCACAGCATCAGCATCTCAAACCCGGCGACCGCCAGCGGCGGTTCAACCACCGTCAGGCCGCCAGCGCCACGCACCAGCCGCTCCGGCAGCACCGCCACCAGCTCGCTATTGCGCAGCGTCTCCAGCATAAACAGGAAATGTGGCACGGAAAGGACAACCCGCCGCGCCAGCCCGAGATTCGCCAGCGCGCTATCGGTCGCGGCGCTGAATCCACCGCCGTCCGGGGAGACAATCACCTGCTCCAGCTGGCAGAACTGCGCCAGGCTTAATGGCGACCGCAGCGCCGGATGCCCGGCCCTGCCCGCCAGCACGTAGCGTTCGCGGAACAGCAAACGCTGATGCAGCCCGGGCGGCGCGCCGTCTCGCGTGTGAAAAAACAGATCCACTTCGTCGCGATCCGCCTGCTGTACCAGCCGCGCGGGCTGTAGCTCAAACAGCGCCAGGCGGCTGGCCGGAGAGGCGATGCGCAGGGTATTGAGCACCGGCAGCAAAATCGCCGACGCCATATAGTCCGTCGCCGCCACCCGCCAGGTCTGCGCCGCCGTGGCCGGGTCGAAAGGCTGAACCGGCGCTACCGCCAGCTCCAGCGCCAGCAGCGCATCGCGCAGCGGCCCGCGTAGTTCATCGGCGCGGGCGGTGGGCTGCATACCGCGCGGCCCCGGCAGCAGCAGCGGGTCGGCGAAAATCTCCCGCAGTCGCGCCAGCTGCACGCTGACCGACGGCTGCGACAGGTTGAGGCGCTGCGCCGCGCGGGTGACGTTATTTTCGCTGAGCAGAACGTTCAGCGTGCGCAGCAAATTGAGATCCAGCCCCTGGAGATTAATCATCACTATACCTGTCATTGAAGTAATTCATTTCTACTATAGCGTCGCGGACTCTACTCTGCAGCTCTCCATTGCTCAGAGGTGATTTCAATGAAAATACTACTGGTTTACGCCCATCCTGAACCGCGTTCGCTTAACGGCGCGCTGAAAGATTTTACCGTGCAGCATCTGCAAAACGCCGGCCACGACGTACAGGTGTCCGATCTCTACGCCATGCGCTGGAAGGCGGGATTGGATGCCGATGACAGCAGCGCCCCGCCGGTCGGTGAAAGCTGGCGGGCAACGCGGGATTCGCAGTACGCCTTCGCTAACGGCACGCAAAGCGCGGATATCGCGGGCGAACAGGAGAAGCTGCTGTGGGCCGATACGGTGATTTTTCAGTTCCCGCTGTGGTGGTTTTCGCTGCCCGCCATCATGAAGGGCTGGATTGATCGGGTCTACGCTTACGGCTTTGCCTACGGCGTCGGCGAGCACAGCGAAACCCACTGGGGCGATCGCTACGGCGAAGGCACGTTCGCGGGGAAACGGGCGATGCTGGTCGTTACCGCCGGCGGATGGGCGGAACACTACGCGCCGCGCGGAATTAACGGGTCTATCGACGACATCCTGTTCCCCATTCAGCACGGGATGCTGTTCTATCCCGGCTTTGAGGTGCTGCCGCCGGTGGTGTTCTACCGCACCGACAAACTCGATGCACAGCGCTTCGCCACGCTGCGCGAGGCGCTGGCCCGGCGGCTGGATACCCTCTCCGAAACGCCGCCCATTCCCTTCCGTCGGCAGAATCACGGCGACTATCAGATCCCCTCTCTGAACCTGCGTCCGGAGCTGGCGCCGGGAGAAAACGGCCTCGCTATCCACGTGAAGCCTGTGTGAATCTCGGTGGGTGATATTCGCGGCGCGGCGAATATCACCACAATTCATAAGGTGAACTGTGAGCCTCCACGCAATAACGTCATCCCGTCCCGCTGCGCCCCTTCGCATATTGATAGCGATCAAGAATAATCATACCGTCTGGTCGGTATGATTCGGGCCATGAATATGGAAGCCCAACATCGTAAAAAAGATCCCGTCCGCCTGCATAAGCAACTGCTGGAATCCGCCGCCACCATCGCCGGCCGGGACGGTATCGCCTCGCTGTCGCTGAACGCCGTCGCGCGCGAAGCGGGCGTCAGCAAAGGCGGTTTACTGCACCATTTCCCCAACAAGCAGGCGCTGATTTTCGCCCTCTTTGCCCGCCTGCTGGCGATTATGGAAGAGGCGATTGCAGAGCTTATGGCCGCGGATAACGTCTCTTATGGCCGCTTTACCCGCGCCTATCTGCGCTATCTGTCGGCGCCGGAACTCACGGATACCCAGGAGAGCCGCCAGCTGATGGTGCTGTCGCTGGCCATGCCGGATGAACCGGTGCTGCGAAAATGCTGGCGCGACTGGATGCTGGACCATCTGGCGAAAGGCGATGAACTGGACAATAGCCATACCGGCACGCTGGTGCGCTATGCGGCGGACGGCATCTGGCTATCGGAATTAACCGAGGGGCGCACCATGAGCCCCGGGCACCGGCAGTCGCTGGTCAGCGATCTGACGAAGATGACGCTTCCTGCGTGAAGCATATATACACTAAATAATTCGCGTTGCAGGAAGGCGGCAAGGGAGCGAATCCCTGGGAGCATAGATAACTATGTGACCAAGGTGAGCGAACGCAGCCAACGCACCAGCAACGTGAAGTATGACGTGATAGATTGAGGCCACGATGCGCTATAACATCCATGGCCGTCTTATTTATGATGCAATGGACGGCACGCTAACGTTACCGGGAAGCGATGAGGCGGACAGCCAGCTGTCCATCACCGCCAACGCGCTGCTGTGGTTCTTCCTGCGCCACACCGAGGTGGTCAGCCGCGATGAGGTGCTTAAAAAAGTCTGGGATGACAACGGGTTAACCTCATCCAACAGCAATCTCAATCAGTACCTGAGCATGCTGCGTAAAACCTTTCGCCACTACGATATCGACAACATTATCGTCACCGTGTCGCGCGGACTGTTGCAGCTCAATCCGGATCTCACCATCGAGAGGCTCGACGCCAGCCCGGAGCCGGAGCCGCCGCCCGCGCCAGAAGCCGAGCCCGACCCGGCCGCGGTCCCGGAAGAACAAAAGACCGTTTCCAGCCGCCACGCGCGCGGTACCTGCTGGTATCTCGCCGGCGGCTGCCTGCTCACCATCGCCCTGCTGCTGGTGGTTTGCAGTTTTCTCGGCGGCAGCACATCGCACCCCATCACCCTGACGCAAATGCGCCACAGCCAGTGCGAGCTGCTGGCCAGCGATGAGATGCTGCGCTCCGTCGCCGGAACCGCCTACGGCAAGAATTTTGATGCCGTGCGCCAGCGCCTGAAGCTGGAATGCAAGCCCGGCGAACGCTTCGTCTTCTTCTATGGCGACCGGCTGGAAACCAACGGCCTGGGCCGGGTATTCCTCGCCCACTGCGCGATGCATGAAGATAACCCGTTCAGCTACTGCGATAACTATTTTTACTATTCATGGAAGCCGCAATGAGACTCGCCCCGCGCCCCTTTTTCGCCCTCTCCAGCCTGGTATTTATTGCCGCCGCCGGGTTCTGCGCCTGGAAGCTGCTGCCGGTCGAGAACGGCGGGGTGATGAGCTGCTCGACCAAAGCGATTATGCGCTTTGAGAACATGGAGAAAGAGAACGTCAACGGCAATATCCATTTCAACTTTGCCGCCAACGGCAAAGGGTCGATGGTCGTCGAGGGCTACACCGATTCCGCCGCCGGCTGGCTTTATCTCCAGCGCTACGTCAAATTTAGCTACACCAGCAAACGCATCTCCACCACCGAGCGCCACTATCGCATCAGCAAGTGGGAATCCAGCGCCTCGTCCATCGATGAGTCGCCGGACGTGATCTTCGACTATTTTATGCGCGAGATGTCCGACAGCCACGATGGCCTGTTTCTCAACGCGCAGAAGCTCAATGAGAAAGCCATTCTTCTCAGTTCTATCAACTCCCCGCTCTACGTCTGCACGCTGAAGTCCGGCAGCAAGCTTGACTAAGCTCACACCCGCTTTTCCTTCCTCGCTTTCCCGTGAGTAAAACCGCACGTTTTGCATTTAGCCTGCCGAAGAAAACGCGATCCTCCCCACACTTCATACATCGTCAAATTACCCCCGTTCTGCAATAAATTAGCAACTTATTAACATCAATCCGCCTCCGGTTAAATGGTGAAAAAAGCGCCACAATCGTCACTGAATTCGCCCCGCCATCGCAGCACAAATGCATAAATCAGCGCCTTAACCAACCTAAATCACAGAGCAAAAGACTAAAAATACCACTCTAGCAGATTTAAATTTCACTTCACTCGCCATTCCCTATAGTGAATCCCGAACGCCGCATCCGCGTCCTGACGCCGTTACGCGGTCGGTTTTCCGAATCACAAAACTGTTCTGGAGGAGAAACCATGGGTGATGCATTAGGGCTTATCGAAACCAAAGGTCTGGTGGCCTGCATTGAAGCCGCGGATGCGATGTGTAAAGCCGCCAACGTCGAGCTGATTAGCTATGAAAACATCGGCTCGGGGCTGGTGACCGTGATGGTGAAGGGCGACGTCGGCGCAGTGAAAGCGGCGGTGGATTCCGGCGTCGAATCCGCGCAGCGCATCGGTGAAGTGGTGACCTCGCTGGTTATCGCTCGTCCGCATAACGACATCAACAAAATCGTCATTAAACACAAGGCCTGATGGCCAGGAGAACGCAAATGGGTGATGCATTAGGTCTGATTGAAACCAAAGGGCTGGTGGCCTGTATCGAAGCGGCGGATGCGATGTGTAAAGCCGCCAACGTGGAACTGATTGGCTATGAAAACGTCGGCTCCGGCCTCGTCACCGCGATGGTGAAAGGCGACGTCGGCGCGGTGAAAGCGGCGGTGGATTCCGGCGTCGAATCCGCGCAGCGCATCGGTGAAGTGGTGACTTCGCTGGTTATCGCCCGCCCGCATAACGACATCAACAAAATCGTCTCGCATTACAAAATCATGGATTAACCGGAGAAAAACCTGATGAAAGAAGCGCTAGGGCTTATCGAAACCAAAGGGCTGGTGGCCTGTATTGAAGCGGCGGATGCGATGTGTAAAGCCGCCAACGTGGAGCTGATTGGCTATGAAAACGTCGGCTCCGGCCTCGTCACCGCGCTGGTGAAAGGCGACGTCGGCGCGGTGAATGCCGCGGTGGATTCCGGCGTGGAAGCGGCAAAACGCATCGGCGAAGTCGTCACCTCTCGCGTCATCGCGCGTCCGCATAACGACATCGAAAAAATCGCGGCGCAGCACAAAGCATGACCTGACAGGGCGCGCTCCGTCTCCACTCTTTTAGTCTGATGAAGGATAGACTCATGATTGAACTGGATAACGATTTGCAGTCCCGGCAGAACGCCCGGGAGCTGGTGCGCAATGCCAAAAAGGCGCAGGCGATTCTGGCCACCTTTTCGCAGCAGCAAATCGACGCCATCGTGAAGAACGTGGCCCAGGAAGCGGCGCATCATGCCGAAGCGCTGGCGAAAATGGCCGCGGAAGAAACCGGTTTTGGCAACTGGCAGGACAAAGTGCTGAAGAACCGCTTCGCCTCGCTGCGCGTCTACGACGCCATCAAAGATATGAAGACCGTCGGCATCATTCATGACGATCCGCTACAAAAAGTGATGGACGTGGGCGTGCCGCTGGGGGTGATTTGTGCGCTGGTGCCATCGACCAACCCGACCTCCACCGTCATCTACAAAACGCTGATTGCCCTGAAGGCCGGCAACGCGATTATCTTCTCCCCGCATCCCGGCGCCCGCCAGTGCAGCTGGAAAGCGATTGAAATCGTGAAGCGCGCGGCGGAAGCGGCAGGGGCACCTGCCGGTAGCGTCGACGCCATTAGCCAGCTGACCCTCGAAGCCACCTCAGAGCTAATGCACAGCAAAGACGTGTCGCTGATCCTGGCGACCGGCGGCGAAGGCATGGTGCGCGCCGCCTACGCGTCCGGCACGCCGACCATTAGCGGCGGCCCGGGTAACGGCCCGGCGTTTATCGAACGCAGCGCCGATATCCCCCACGCGGTGAAAGATATCATCACCAGTAAAACCTTCGATAACGGCGTGATCTGCGCCTCCGAGCAGTCGATTATCGTCGAACGCTGTATCTACGACGAAGTCCACCGCGAACTGGAAGCCCAGGGCGCGTACTTCATGAACGAAAGCGAAGCGGCAAAAATGGCGGCCCTGCTGCTGCGCCCCAACGGCACCATCAACCCTAAAGTGGTCGGTAAAACCGCGCTCTATCTGAGCCAGATGGCCGGCTTCTGCGTCCCGGCCAGCACCCGGGTGCTGATTGCCGAGCAGGCCACGGTATCGCATTCCAACCCCTACTCGCGGGAAAAACTGTGCCCGGTACTCGGCCTGTACGTCGAAGAGGACTGGAAAGCTGCCTGCCACCGCGTCGTGGAGCTGCTGACCAACGAAGGCCTCGGCCACACGCTGGTGATCCACACCCGCAACCAGGACGTCATCCGCCAGTTCTGCCTGGAAAAACCGGTTAACCGCATTCTGATCAACACCCCGGCGGCGCTGGGCGGCATCGGCGCGACCACCAATATCACCCCGGCCCTGACCCTCGGCTGCGGCGCGGTCGGCGGCGGCTCCAGCTCAGACAACGTCGGGCCGATGAACCTGCTCAACATCCGCAAAGTGGGCTACGGCGTGCGCTCCATCGATGAACTGCGCGCGCCGGGCAGCCGCCCGGAACCGCAGCCGACCATCGTCAGCCCGGCGTCCGGCCCGAACCGCAGCATCTTCGACGATGAACGTTTTAACGCCCCGGCGACCGCCGCCACCGCAGCCCATCCGGCCAGCGCCGACGATCGCTTTGCGGCTGCCGCCGTCGTCGGCGCGGACAGCGAGATTAATGAGCAAAACGTGGAACGCGTCATCCGCCAGGTGCTGGAACGCCTTGGTAAGTAACACATTGATATAAGGCGATAAAAACAATGATTCTCGCAAAGGTAGTCGGACATGTCGTCGCCACGCAGAAGTGCGATGAGCTAAGGGGCAGCAACCTGCTGCTGATCGTCAAATTAGATGATGACCAGCAGCCGATGAAAGACCAGACCTGGGTTGCCGTTGATAGCGTCGGCGCCGGTATGCACGACATCGTGCTGGCCGAAGAGTACCTGGCGCTCAACAAAGAGCGCTACAAGGCCATGTCGGTGGTCGCCATTGTCGAGAACGTGTTTCGGGACGCTTAAGGAGTCAATAACCCAATGAGTGAATTTTTGCTGAAACCCCGGATTCGCTTTGGTCAGGATGCGCTTGCCATCCTGAACGAGCTGCCCGCCCGCAACGTACTGCTGGTCACTGACCAGGCGATGGTTAAGTTTGGCCTCGCCGATCGCGTCACGCAGATCCTCAATGCGCGCGGCATCGCTTTCCAGGTCTGGGACGACGTGGTGGCCGACCCGGATATCGCCACCGTAGTGCGCGGTATGAAGCGGATGGATAACAGCTATCCGGATCTGGTTATCGCGCTGGGCGGCGGTTCGGTGATTGATGCAGCCAAAGCGGTTATTTTCGCCCTGGCGCAAACCCGTCCGGACGCTCACCGCGAGCCGCCCTGCTTTGTGGCGATCCCCACCACCAGCGGCACCGGCTCTGAGGTCACCGCCTTTTCTGTGGTGAAAGCCCACGCCGAGAAGCTGGTGCTGGTGGACCCGTCGCTGCTGCCGGATATCGCCATTCTTGACCCGGCGCTGGTGGCCTCGGTGCCGCCGGCGATCACCGCCGATACCGGAATGGACGTGCTGTGTCACGCGCTGGAAGCCTATGTCTCCCTCGCCGCCAGCGACTTTTCCGATGCGCTGGCGGAGAAAGTGGTGCAGCAGGTATTTCGCTTTCTGCCGACCTGCTGGCGCAACGGTGGCGACCTGCTGGCGCGGGAAAAGATGCACAACGCCTCCTGCATGGCGGGCATGGCTTTCACCAACGCCTCGCTGGGCATCACCCACAGCCTCGCCCACGCGCTCGGCGGCGTGTTTCGCGTCCCCCACGGCCGCGCCAACGCCCTGCTGATGGCGGACGTGGTGGCCTGGAACGCCGATTATCACGGGCAGTGCGATACCGATGCCGCCCGCAAATACGCCCGATTAGCCCATCTGCTGGATCTGCCCGCGGCCACTACCCGCCAGGGCGTCGCCAGCCTGCTGGTCGCCATTCAGGCGCTAAAAGACGAAATGAGCATGCCGGCCGGCATTCGTGATACCGGCGTCATTGCCGCCGAATTTGAACAGCGGCTGGCGGAGATGGTCGGCCAGGCGCTACGCGACAGCTGTACCCCGACGAACCCACGCGCGCCGGACGCTCACGCACTGACCGAACTCTATCGCCGGGCATGGACCGGCAACGCCGTTCAGGGCCACTGATAACAAGATTTGGAGAACCTTACCTATGGCACACTACAGCTTAACGCCGCGCGTCAAAGTGTTGGCAGAACGTTTACTCTCACAAAAAAGCACCCTGTGCACCGAACATGCCACCACGCTCAACGCCCTTGATGGCGATATCGCCGGGGTTCCCGCCGCCGTCAAACCGGCGCGCCGCTTCTATGAACTGATGCGCCAGCTGCCGCTGTGCATCAGCGCCGACGAGCTGATCGTCGGCAACCAGACCCGCAAACCGCACGGGGCGATTTTCCACGACGAGAGCGCCGTCCGTCGCCCGTCCGCGTTCCAGTTCCTCAACCTGAATAGCGATCTCGACTCCCCGGATTACAAGCTGGTGATGGAAAAAGGCGTGCTGGCGATAAAACATCAGCTGGAAGAGAAAACCCGTGCGCTGGGCAGCGCCGTCAGCCGCAGCGGCATGGATGAAGTCAACGGCTGCCGCGCGGCCATCTACGCCTGCGATGCCCTGCTGGCGCTGGCGCAAAACCTGGCCAACAGCGCCGAACAGCTGGCCGCCGCGGAAACCAACGCTTACCGCCGGGCGGAACTACTGGACAGCGCCGCCATTCTGCACCACGTTCCGGCGCATCCGGCGCGCAGCTTCAAAGAGGCGTGCCAGGCCTTTTATCTGTTCCAGCTGGCGCTCCAGCTCGATAACGGCAGCTACGCCGTCAACCCGGAAGGCGCCGACAAAGCCCTGCTGCCTTACTACCAGCACGATATCAACAACGGCGCGCTCTCCCCGCAGCAGGCGTATGAAATCGTCGAATCGCTGTGGTTCAAGCTGGCGGAGCTGTGCGAAGTGCGCGCCGCCTGCGCGATCGACGGTTATCCGATGTTCGACGCCCTGCTCCACGGCGCAAGCCTTGAGAACGCGCGCATTAACGAACTCTCCGACATGTTCCTCAGCGCGCAGCACAACCTGAGCGCCCTGCATCTGCCGGTGCGTTTGTTCAAGGGCGTCCAGCACGTTTCCGCCGCCCCATTTGCCGCCGCCGGCGAGACGCCGGCAGCAGAAGGGCTGACCCCGCGCATGCAGCGCCTGCGTAACCACTACCTGACCGTGCGCCCGAGCGTCTCTATCTACCGCGCGCTGGCCTTTACCGAAGTGGTCAAAGCCAACCCCGGCATGCCGACGATTCTGCTGCGCGCCAAAGCCTTCCGTCACGCCTGCGAAACCGCGCCGATTCTGATTCAGGACGATGAGCTGATCGTCGGTCATCCGTGCGGCAAGCCGCGCGCGGGCGCCTTCTCGCCGGATATCGCCTGGCACTGGGTGCGCGACGAACTCGATACCATGAGCACCCGTCCGCAGGATCCGTTTGAGATCAGCGAAGCAGATAAAAAAACCATCCGCGAAGAGATCGTGCCGTTCTGGGAAGGCCGCTCGCTGGATGAAATCTGCGAAGCCCAGTACCGCGAAGCGGGCGTATGGGCGTTCAGCGGCGAGACCTTCGTCAGCGACCTCTCCTACCACCAGATCAACGGCGGCGGCGACACCTGCCCGGGCTACGATGTGCTGCTGTTTACCAAAGGGATGAACGGCATTAAAGCCGACGCCGAGGCGCATCTCGCCAGCCTGAGCATGGAAAACCCGGAAGATATCGACCGCATCTACTACTACAAAGCGGCCATTGAAACCTGCGAAGGGGTGATTAACTACGCGCACCGCATCGCCGCCCGCGCCCGCGAACTGGCCGCGATTGAGCAGAACGCCCAGCGCCGCGCCGAGCTGCTGACCATCGCCGAGGTGAACCAGAACGTGCCGGCGAATCCGCCGAAAACCCTGCAGGAAGCGCTGCAGAGCATCTGGACCGTAGAGTCGCTGTTTGAAATTGAAGAGAACCAGACCGGACTGTCCCTGGGACGCGTAGACCAGTACTGCTACCCGATGTTTGAAGCCGATATCCGCGAAGGCCGTCTGACTCACGACACCGCGCTGGAGCTGCTGCAGGCGTTTATCATCAAATGCGCCGAGCTGATGTGGATGTCCAGCGAGCTGGGGGCGAAATATTTCGCCGGCTATCAGCCGTTTATCAACCTGACCGTCGGCGGTCAGAAGCGCTCCGGCGGCGATGCCTGTAACGACCTGACCTACCTGATCATGGACGCCGTGCGCTTTGTGAAGGTTTACCAGCCGTCGCTGGCCTGCCGTATTCACAACCAGTCGCCGCAGAAGTATATGGAAAAAATCGTCGACGTCGTCAAAGCGGGGATGGGCTTCCCGGCCTGCCACTTCGACGACTCCCATATCAAAATGATGCTGCGTAAAGGCTTCGATTTCGAAGACGCCCGCGACTACTGCCTGATGGGCTGCGTCGAGCCGCAGAAATCCGGCCGCATCTATCAGTGGACCTCCACCGGCTACACCCAGTGGCCCATCGCCATTGAGTTCGTTTTAAACCGCGGCCGGATGGTGCTGTTTGACAGCTATCAGGGGCTGGATACCGGCGACCTGCGCGATCTGCACACCTTCGAGGATTTCGACGCGGCGGTGAAAAAACAGATCGCCCATATCGTACGCCTGTCGGCGATCGGGACGGTCATCAGCCAGCGCGTGCACCGCGACGTGGCGCCGAAGCCGCTGATGTCGCTGCTGGTGGAAGGCTGCATGGAAAAAGGCAAAGACGTTGCCGCCGGCGGCGCGATGATCAACCACGGCCCGGGGCTGATCTTCTCCGGTCTGGCGACCTACGTCGACTCCATGGCGGCGATTCGTAAGCTGGTGTTTGAAGAGAAGAAATACACCCTCGAGCAGGTGCGCGACGCGCTGCTGGCGAACTTCGAAGGCTTTGAAGGCCTGCGCCGCGACTGCCTCAACGCGCCGAAATACGGCAACGACGATAACTACGTCGATCGGTATGCGCTGGATATCACCGAGTGGACCGAGCGCGAGTGCCGTAAGTACAAGATGCTCTACTCCACCCTGAGCCACGGCACCCTGTCCATCTCCAACAACACGCCGATCGGCGAGCTGACCAACGCCACGCCGAACGGTCGCCTGGCGTGGATGCCGCTCTCCGACGGCATCAGCCCGACTCAGGGCGCGGATAAGCAGGGTCCGACGGCGATCATCAAGTCGGTGAGCAAGATGAACGTCGAAACCATGAACATCGGCATGGTGCACAACTTCAAGTTCCTCAAAGGGCTGCTGGATACCCCGGAAGGTCGTCACGGCCTGATTACCCTGCTGCGCACCGCGTCGATTCTCGGCAACGGCCAGATGCAGTTCAGCTATGTCGATAACGAAGTGCTGAAAAAAGCCCAGCAGGAGCCGGAAAAATACCGCGACCTGATCGTCCGCGTCGCGGGCTACAGCGCCTACTTCGTTGAGCTGTGTAAAGAAGTTCAGGACGAGATTATCAGCCGTACGGTCATCGAGAAGTTCTGATAAAGACACGGACGTTTTTGGACACGGATGTCCCGATCGTTTTTCTGGAGGTATGTGTGAGCGCAAAACAAGAATTAACCGGGCGAATATTCAATATTCAGAAATATTCGATCTATGACGGCGATGGGATCCGCACGCTGGTTTTTTTCAAAGGCTGCAATATTCGCTGCCCGTGGTGCGCTAACCCGGAAGGGCTGAATAGCCAGTTTCAGGTGATGTTCTCACAGGATAAATGCATTAACTGCGGCGACTGCGTCAGCGTCTGCCCGGCGGGAATTCATTATCGGGCGGAAGAAAACGGCGAAATGAAGCATTTCGTCAACCGCAATAAAGACTGTATCGGCTGCCGCAAGTGCGAAGAGATCTGCACCCAGAACGCGCTGGATATTATGGGCAAAGATGTCACCGTCAGCGAACTGATGGAGATCATCATGCAGGACTACGACTTTTATATCTCCTCCGGCGGCGGCGTCACCATCGGCGGCGGGGAAATGAGCCTGCAGACCGATTTTGCCGTCGCGCTCTTTAGCGAATGCAAAAAGATGATGCTCAATACCGCCGTGGAAACGCAGGGCACCACGCCGCTGGCCAATTATCAAAAGCTGGCGCCGGTGACCGACACCTTCTTATTCGATATTAAGCAAATTAACAGCGAGCACCATAAAGCGTTATTTGGCATCGGTAACGAAGGCATTCGCCGCAACCTGGAATGGCTGGTGGACTCCGGCGCTAACGTCATTATCCGCATGCCGCTGGTTCGCGGCTATAACGACTCGTTCGATGCCATTACCGGGGCCATTGATTACGTACAAAAGCTGGCGAAGCGAGGAAATATCCGCCGCATCGATATGCTGCCGTACCACCAGCTCGGGCGCAAAAAATATGAGCGCCTCGATATGCCTTACCCCATTACCCGAGACCCAACTTATTCCGCCGAGGAGTTAGACCGGCTGGAAACGTTCTTCACGCAGTTTGATTTTGATATTCGCTTAGTCCGCCATTAACAGGAGCCGACAATGAAAAGTTTAGGCGTAATTGAAACGCGAGGGTTAGTTGCCGCCGTTCAGGCCGTGGATGCCGCCTGCAAAAGCGCAGGCGTGTCCTGCATTGGCTACCGCAAAGTCGGTTCGGGGCTGGTGAGCGTCTGCTTTGAAGGGGAGATCAGCGCGATTCACACCGCTATCGAACGCGGCGTGGCCGTCGCCGCGCTCATCGACCCGCAGGTCAAATCCCTGACGATCGCCCGTCCGGAGCGCAGCGTCGTGGACGCCCTCAGCACCCTGAAAGGCCGTCCGCCGCGCGCGGAAGCTGCCGCGCCGCTTGAGGCTGAAGCCGTCGCGCCCGCCGCTGTAGAAACAAGGGAACCCACTGAACCCGCTGCCGCGCCTGCGCCGACGGAAGATAAAAACGCGGCGATGAGGAAAGGGAAGAAGGCATGATCGACACCCTGCTCCATGAAAAAATCGCCGCCCGCCTGAGCCACGTTGCTCCAGCTATCCCGGTCGGCATCTCTAACCGCCACGTCCATCTGGCGCAGCAGGACGTCGAAGCGCTGTTTGGCAAGGGCTACGTCCTGACGCCCTTTAAGCCGCTGCGCCAGCCGGGGCAGTTCGCGGCCCAGGAGTGCGTCACCGTGGTCGGTCCGAAGGGCTCGCTCACCCAGGTGCGCGTCCTCGGCCCAACCCGCCCGGTATCGCAGCTGGAAATCTCCCGCGCCGACTGCTTTACCCTCGGCATCAAAGCGCCGGTTCGCGAATCCGGCCAGCTGGAGAACGCGGGCAGCGCGCTGCTGATCGGCCCGGCAGGCCACGTTGAACTGCGATCGCAGGTGATCTGCGCCTGGCGGCATATCCATATGTCGCCGCAGGATGCCCGCCAGCTGAACGTCGCCAACGGCCAGAAGGTTAGCGTCCGCAGCGACGGCGAACGCCAGCTGACCTTTGATGAAGTGGTGGTGCGGGTACGCGAAGACTTCGCGCTGGAGTTTCATATTGATACCGAAGAGGCCAACGCCGCCGGCTTGAAAAACGGCGCGCAGGTCACGCTCATCGGCTAACGGAGGCTCGCCATGACCGACCAACAGATGGAAGACCTGGTTGAACGCATTATCCAGCGTCTGCGGCCGCCTGTACTGGTGATGGTGACCGCCGCGGCGGGCTACCGGCACGCTATTCGCCAGCGGCTGGCCGGCTGCGGCGAGAGCCTGCACCTGGCGCTGGATAGCGGGATTGACGACGGCGAGCAGTGGCGGGCTATCGGTAAAACGCTGCCGGCAGCCGACTGGCAACAGGGGCTGCCTTCGGCCTCGTATAAGGCGCTGCTGCTGCCGTTTCTCGACTACCCGCTGGCGGCGGATCTGGTGAAGGGTTCCCTGCACGGTCCCGTTGCCCGCCGCGTGCACGATGCCCTGCTGAGCGGCCTGCCGGTGCTGGCGCTGCGCTATCACTGCGATCCCGCCAGCGAGCTTAACCAGCTGCGCGGGGCGCAGCCTGATAGCGCTTACGCCGGACATATGCAGGCCACGCTGGCCCGCCTGGCCGAATGCGGCATCGCGCTGTGCACCATGAACGAATTGCTGGAGAAGCTGGCGTCGGGTCGCGGAGCGACGGCGCCGTCGGCGAGCGGTCCGCGGCGTTATCTCACTGTCACAGACGTGGTGAATAATCCGGCGCTGGCCTGTGCCCCTGAAGCGCAGTTGACCGATGCCGCTATCGATTTTTTAAAAAACAGAAAAAAAGAACCTTACCTTAAATAGTAAACCCGGAGTTTAACTTATGTCTTCAAAAACAAAGTGTTGGCTATGGATGCTGCTGGTTATCGTTTCCGAAACCTCAGCCACCTCCACCCTCAAAATGTTCGGCAGCAGTGAAGGGATGAGCAAAATGCTGCTGCTCGGGCTGCTGGTGCTGCTGTACTGCACCTGCTACTACTCGCTGTCCCGCGCGGTGAAGGATATTCCCGTCGGTCTGGCCTACGCCACCTGGTCCGGTACCGGCATCCTCGTGGTGTCGACCCTGGGAATGGCGTTTTACGGCCAGCACCCGGACACCGCCGCCATTATCGGTATGGCGGTTATCGCCAGCGGGATCGTGATCATGAACCTGTTTTCCAAAATGGGTAGCGAAGAGAGCGAGGAAGCGCCCGCACAGCCGGCCGCTGCATCTCTGGACAAAAAAGTCGCCAACTAACAGAAAAGGAACCGCTTATGTTTAACCTCGGATTTTTATGGCTGGCGCTGTCTATCGGCTCCGAAATCACCGGCACGTCGATGATCAAAAAGACCAACGGCTTCAGCAAGCTGGCGCCGTCGGTGCTGGTGGTCTTCGCCTACGGCCTGTGCTACTTCGCCCTCACCCGCGCGATGAGCACCATTCCGGTCGGCGTCGCCTACTCGCTGTGGTGCGGTTTTGGTATCGTCGGCGTCACGATTTGCTCAATGATCCTCTATAAGCAAAAACCGGATATCCCGGCCATCCTCGCCATGGTGCTGATCATCTCCGGCGGCATCATTATGAACGTCTTCTCCAGCATGTAAGTCCCGCCTGCGCCTTCATTGATTGCGGTGAAGGCGCTAATAACCTCACTCAATAAGCCGTTATTGGCGTAATAAAAAAACAAAAAACCATCGCCTGCTAATCAATAACGCTAAAAAGACGACGAGCGTCAAATTTTTATACTCCGCTTATCGATAAATAATTTTTTGTGATTTTAATCGTGGTTATTTTCTCATTTTACCTTATTTTTATGGCATCCCTTCACCCACAGAGGACGATGTCATGACGCAAAAATCGATTTATCGCCTCATTGCCCAGGGCGGCCTGGACGACTGGTATAATTTAGATCACCGCATCTCCAACGACTTCCCTCGTTAATTCTCCGCTGCTGTTTACTCCCTAAAAATTAATTCAAAACTGCGTTTAGTCGCTATTTGTTGCGCTTTTTATTTGTCGCCAAATAGCCAAACGCGGCACAGCATCCCCATGGAGAAAATAAATGAAACGTATCCCCGAGCCGTTCCGCATTAAAATGGTCGAAAATATTCGTATGACCACCTTTGACGATCGCGTCAAAGCGCTGGAAGAGGCGGGCTATAACCCGTTTTTGCTCAATAGCCAGGACGTGTATATCGACCTGCTGACCGACTCCGGCACCGGCGCGATGAGCGACCATCAATGGGCCGGGCTGATGATGGGCGACGAAGCCTACGCCGGGTCGCGTAACTATCAGCATCTGTGTGAAAAGGTCAAAGAGATTATCGGCTATCCGTATACCATTCCCACCCACCAGGGGCGCGGCGCGGAGCAGATTCTGTTCCCGAGCCTGATTGCTCGCCGCAAGTCGGCGCATCCGGTGTTTATTTCCAACTTCCACTTCGATACCACCGCCGCGCACGTGGAGCTCAACGGCGCAAAAGCCATTAACGTGGTGACGCCGAAAGCCTTCGATACCACCTCGTGGTACGACTGGAAAGGCAACTTTGATATTGATTTGCTGAAAGCGACCATCGCCGAACACGGCGCGGAAAACGTGGCGGCGATTATTACTACCGTCACCTGTAACAGCTCCGGCGGCCAGCCGGTATCGCTGGCGAATATGCGCGAGGTGTATCAAATTGCGCGCCAGAACAATATTCCGGTGGTAATCGACTCCGCCCGCTTCTGCGAAAACGCCTGGTTTATTAAACAGCGCGAAGAGGGCTACGCCGATAAATCGGTGAAAGAGATTATTCTTGAGATGTACCAGTACGGCGATATGCTGACCATGTCCGCCAAGAAAGACCCGATGGTGAATATCGGCGGCCTGTGCTGCTTCCGCGATGACGAAGATCTGTTCAACGAAGTGCGCATCCGCTGCGTGCCGATGGAGGGCTTTGTCACCTACGGCGGCCTGGCGGGACGCGATATGGAGGCGCTGGCTATCGGCCTGGAAGAAGGGACCAACGAGGATTACCTCGCTTATCGCATCAATCAGGTGGAATACCTCGGTGAACGCCTGCGCGAAGGCGGCATTCCGATTCAGTATCCGACCGGCGGCCATGCGGTGTTCGTCGATGCTAAGCTGCTGCTGCCGCATATCCCACCGGAGCAGTTCCCGGCGCACGCGCTAAACAATGAGCTGTATCTGGAAGCGGGAATCCGCAGCGTGGAAATCGGCTCCCTGCTGCTGGGCCGCGACCCGCAAACCGGCAAACAGAAGGCGTCGCCGATGGAGCTGCTGCGCCTGACCATTCCGCGCCGGGTTTATACCAACGATCATATGGACTATATCGCTGATGCGCTGATCGCCGTTAAGGCGCGCGCCGCCACGATTAAGGGCCTGACCTTCACCTACGAACCGCCGGTACTGCGCCACTTCGTCGCCAGACTGAAACCGGTGAAATAAACCGCATCACGGCGCTCTCGCAATGAGAGCGCCATTAATTTAATTCCATCTCTTTAAGCTCAATTATTCGGGTTGCGCCGGGTAGCCGTTTTCCCGCAGCCCCTTATTTAATATATAGCCACGTGAGGAATGCACCTTATGGCTACACTATCAGTCTCAAAAGCGGTCTCAACTAATACGCCATCGCTGATTGGCGGAGCGATGATTATCGGCGGCACGATTATTGGCGCAGGCATGTTTTCTTTACCGGTGGTGATGTCCGGCGCCTGGTTTTTCTGGTCGCTGCTGGCGCTCATTTTTACCTGGTTTTGCATGCTGCATTCCGGGTTAATGATCCTCGAAGCCAATCTCAATTATCATATTGGCGCCAGCTTCGACACGATTACAAAGGATTTACTGGGAAACGGCTGGAATATTATTAACGGCCTGACCGTCGCCTTTGTTTTATATATCCTGACCTACGCCTATATTTCCGCCAGCGGTTCAGTTATTCAGCATACTTTTGCGCAGATGAACCTCGCGGTTCCCGCACGCCTGGGCGGGCTGGCGTTCGCGCTGGTGGTCGCCTTTATCGTCTGGCTAAGTACGAAAGCGGTAAGCCGGATGACGACTATCGTGCTGGGTGCCAAAATCCTCACCTTCTTTATGACCTTCGGCGGTCTGATGTGGCACGTGGAGCCCGCGATTCTGTTTAACCGCGCGGAGGTCAATGCGTCCTATCTCCCCTACGTCCTGATGACGCTGCCGTTCTGCCTGGCCTCCTTTGGCTATCACGGCAACGTCCCCAGCCTGATGAAGTACTACGGTAAAGACCCGCTTATCATTCGCCGCTGCCTGCTGCTCGGCACGCTGATGGCGCTGGTGCTGTATATCATCTGGCTGGTCGGCACAATGGGCAATATTCCGCGCCCGGCGTTTATCGCTATCGCCGAAAAAGGCGGCAACATCGACGTGCTGGTGCAGACCTTAAGCGGCCTGCTGAACAGTTCGACCCTGGACTTACTGCTGACGGTCTTTTCCAACTTCGCCGTCGCCAGCTCGTTCCTGGGCGTGACTCTTGGCCTGTTTGATTATCTGGCGGATCTGTTTAAGTTTGACGATAGCCGGCTGGGGCGGTTTAAAACCGCGCTGGTGACCTTTCTGCCGCCGATCGCCGGCGGGCTGCTGTGGCCTGACGGTTTTATCTACGCCATTGGTTTCGCCGGTCTCGCCGCCACCGTCTGGGCCGCTATCGTCCCCGCCCTGCTGGCGCGCGCCTCGCGCAGGCGTTTCGGCAGCCCGAACTATCGGGTCTGGGGTGGCAATGCCATGATTATCCTGATTTTGTGCTTCGGCGGCGCCAACGCAATAATTCATATTTTATCCAGCTTTAACCTGCTGCCAGTTTATCGCTGAATAAAAAAGGGCTTTTACTGCCGCGGCTTTTCGTGGCAGGATAAAAAGATGAACAGAAACGTTGTCATCTCTCACCTCCGCCGTTGGTGGCTGCCTGCATAACAGGCGGCAAGATTTGACGTTTCCTCTATTCAAAGCCGCCGGAAGGCGGCTTTGTTGTTTCTGAGTGTCGCCCTTCGGCCTGATAGCATCCTAAGGAGTCACTTATGAACACCAGCCAAACGATCCTGACCGGCGACCGTCCTACCGGCCAGCTGCACCTCGGCCACTACGTCGGTTCCCTGCGCCAGCGCGTGCTGCTCCAGCACGACCACCAGCAGTTTATCCTCGTCGCGGATCTCCAGGGACTGACCGACAACGGCAGCAACCCGCAAAAAATCAGCAGCAATATCCTTGAGGTGATGGCCGATTATCTCGCCGTCGGCATCGATCCGCAGAAGACCACCATTTGCCTGCAATCCGCCCTGCCGGCGCTGGCCGAACTCAGCGCGCTGTATATGAATATCGTCACCGTCGCCCGGGTTGAACGCAATCCGACGGTGAAAAATGAAATCGCCCAGAAGGGATTTTCCCGCTCGCTGCCGGTGGGATTTTTAGCCTATCCCATAAGCCAGGCCGCCGATATTACCGCCTTTAAGGCCGAACTGGTGCCGGTCGGCGACGATCAGCTACCGATGATTGAACAGACCAATGAGATCGTGCACAAAATGAATAGCCTGACGACGACGCCGATCTTACGGCACTGCAAAGCGCTGCTCAGCGACGTCAGCCGCCTGCCGGGCATTGATGGCAACGCCAAAATGTCGAAATCGCTGGGGAACACGCTCACCCTTTCGGCCAGCGAAGAGGAGATCCATCGTGCGGTCAGCGCCATGTATACCGACCCGAATCACCTACGGGTCGCCGACCCGGGTCAGACAGAAGGCAACGTGGTCTTTACTTATCTCGACGCCTTTCATGCTGATAAGACCTTCGTTGCCGAGATGAAAGCCCACTATCGGCGCGGAGGGCTGGGAGACAGGCAGTGCAAAAACGCGCTGGAGACCTGCTTACAGGAGCTGCTGGCGCCGATACGCGAACGCCGGGCGACCTATATTCAGGATAAAGGCATGCTGCTGGCGCTGCTGCGCCGGGGAAGCGAACGGGCGCACGAACTGACGCAACGGACGCTGCATGAAGTAAAACGCGGCCTGGGGCTGCCGGTGCTGTTTTGAGGCGCGGCGATCTCTCCGCACTGAAATCCGCTGCCACATCTCTCCCGGGGGCGGCGCCTGAGGCGCCTTGCCCGGGCTACAGGTTCACAGCCGTCTGCGGTCAGGTAGGCGGGACAGGCTCAGCGCGCCGCCCCCGGGATGGCGCCCGACCGGAAGATATTCTGCGGTTTATTCCCCGGTGGCGGCTGTCGCCTTA
>NZ_WCIN01000039.1:0-8022 GCF_009025755.1 Klebsiella sp. RCJ4 | reverse complement strand
ACCGGAAGATATTCTGCGGTTTATTCCCCGGTGGCGGCTGTCGCCTTACCGGGGCTACGGGTTCACAGCCGTCTGCGATCCGGTAGCCCGGACAGGCGCAGCGCGCCGCCTCCGGGAAGGACCCGGCAGCTTAGTTGCCGTCGCCTTCATGCAGCTTCACGCAGTTGCGCCCATCGCGCTTGGCGACGTACAGCGCGCTGTCGGCATCGCGCAGCAGCAGATTGTAATCCGGATGACCGGTGTGGACGGCGTAGCCGATGCTGGCGGTAATCGAAATCTCATTGTCAGCGCCAACGCTAAACGCCAGCTGGCTGATTTTTTTACGCAGCCGTTCGAGGATAGTAAAGGCTTCCGCGGCGCCGGTCTCCACCAGCACCAGCAGAAACTCCTCGCCGCCGTAGCGGAAGATATAATCGCTGGATCGAATATTATCGCTGAGCAGCTCCGCAACGTGCTTAATCGCCCGGTCGCCGACCATGTGCCCCCAGCTATCATTGATCTCTTTAAAGTGGTCGATGTCGATAATCGCCACCGTCATCGGCAGTTCATATTCCATCGCCAGCGTCACTTCATGCTTGAGGACAACCGGCAGATAGCGGCGGTTAAGCAGGCTGGTCAGCGTATCCTTACCGCTTTGCATCTGCGACAGGCTGCTAAACAGCACCCCCATCTGGCTGCCGATCTGCTGGCAATGGATATGGATCCCCTGCAGCAAAGCCTGCGTGTTTTTATACTCAGAACCCTCAGACGAGGATTTCCAGGCGGATAACAGCGCATCCACCTTGCTAATTAAGTCGGCGATTTCCTGCATTTGCGGATTTTTGTTAAAATAACGCACGCATTTATGGCGGAACCACAGGCCAAATTCAGAATCAGATAATAACGCTCCGTTAATATCGCTTTTATTATCGCTAACGATATTAAAAATAGCGGTATTTTCCCATCCGGAGAGCGAGGCCTGCTGTTTGCCATATTCCAGCGGCACGTTATCCATCAGGCTATACAGGCGGTACGCTTCTTCATTTTTCGTTGCCCGATAGTGCGACAGGGTATAGGCGTGGCACATCATTTCTACCGCCATGTTAATGGCCATGATGGCGTAGTAGATGGCGGCAACGCTGGTCTCGCGATCGAGCTGACTATCGCGGATATTTTCAATCAGCCCGGCTTTCAGCTGGCGCGCGCCGCGCAGTACCGCCTCTGCCGGAATACCAATGCGTGAATGGATGCTGCCGATCAGGTACTGCCGCTCCGCCAGCGCCTGCAGATTTTCCTTATCGCACATCAGGATATCTTTCACCCACCCGGCCAGCGAGCTGCTGAGCCGCTCCTGAACTAAGTCATAGCTAAGGTGCCGCGCAATGTCCGGGTCCTGGAAAATAAAATCATAAAAACGGGTCGCTAACGCCTCCGCCTGCTGCCCGGCAATATTTTTAAGTACCGCCCTCACTTCCGGCGTCAGGCTGTCGTACAGCGGCAACCACTCCTTAAAAATAATCGAGATATATTTTTGGCTTTCATCTTTCATTGAATAAAGCGCTCGCCCGGCGTGAGTGTATTTTCAGGGCCGCCGATCATACAACAGTTCTCCTGGGGCAACCAGATTAAAAATGCGCCAGTCGCCAGGGAATAATATCCTCTGGTTATTAGCGCTAAGGAATAGCTTATATGTACGATGATTTAATGAAGAACGATTAAGATTATCTGCTCCGGTATCACCCCAATAGGCATTATGGGTAATATTGTGCCATCGCGCTCCTCGCTGTTTTTATGTTAACCCGACGACAAGACCCTGCTTTGTATATGGACATACTCATTGCGGGTGTTAGTATGACATTGACGGTAGCAATAAATATGCGTGTTTCATTTAAGGCGAGGATTGCTGATGATGACCACATTGATCGCACCTCTTTCTGACCGGTTAGCAGCGCTGCAGGCTCCCTGCGCCGGTCGGCCTTATCCCCGATTTCTCCCTTCCCTGAAGAGACGAAACTCCGCCATGCGGAGGAGAAGCGCGCACCACTCAGCCTATGGAACAAAGCGAGTCGCGTATGGACAAAATCAAACGGCGTTGGGTTGGATACGTTATTGGTTTAGCGGTGGTGATTGCCGCAGCGGCATGGTGGATGCTGCGCCCGCCGGGGGTTCCGGCAGGATTTGCCAGCAGTAACGGTAGAATCGAAGCCACTGAAGTCGATATCGCCACCAAAACCGCCGGGCGTATCGACACCATCCTGGTCAAAGAGGGGCAGTTTGTTCGCCAGGGCGACGTGCTGGCCCGTATGGACACCCGGGTACTCAACGAACAACGGCTGGAGGCCGCCGCGCAAATCAAGGAAGCAGAGAGCGCGATTGCCGCCGCGAAAGCCCTGCTCGACCAGCGCCAAAGCGAAATGCGCGCTACGGAAGCGGTGGTGAAGCAGCGGCAGGCGGAGCTGAACTCCTCGGCTAAACGTCACGTCCGCTCCAGCACGCTCTCGCAGCGCGGCGCGGTCTCCGCGCAGCAGCTGGATGACGACCAGGCGGCGGCAGAAAGCGCCAGGGCGGCGCTGGAATCCGCCAAAGCGCAGGTCTCTGCCGCCAGGGCCGCGATTGAGGCGGCGCGCACCAGCATCATTCAGGCGCAAACCCGGGTCGAGGCCGCCCAGGCGACCGAACGGCGGATTATCGCCGATATCGACGATAGCGAGCTGAAAGCCCCGCGCGATGGCCGCATTCAGTACCGCGTCGCCGAACCGGGAGAGGTGCTGGCGGCGGGCGGCCGGGTGCTGAATATGGTCGATTTATCCGATGTCTATATGACCTTCTTCCTGCCTACCGAGCAGGCGGGTCTGCTGGCGCTGGGCAGCGAAGCGCGAATTATCCTCGATGCCGCGCCGAATCTGGTGATCCCCGCCAATATCAGTTTTGTCGCCAGCGTGGCGCAGTTTACGCCTAAAACGGTGGAAACCAGCGATGAACGGCTGAAGCTGATGTTCCGCGTAAAAGCCCGTATTCCGCCAGAGCTGCTGGCGGAGCATCTGGAGTATGTGAAGACCGGCCTGCCCGGGATGGCCTGGGTTCGTCTGGATAACCAGCAGGCGTGGCCTGAAGCGCTGACGGTGAGGTTGCCGCAATGAAAACCGTCGCCCGCCTGGAAAACGTCAGCCAGCACTTTGGCGCAACCGTCGCGCTGAAGGACATTACGCTGAGCATTCCCGCCCGCCGTATGGTGGGACTGATCGGGCCCGACGGCGTGGGCAAGTCCAGCCTGCTATCGCTGATCTCCGGCGCGCGCGTGATTGAGCACGGCAACATTATGGTGCTCGGCGGCGATATGAGCGAGGTACGTCATCGCCAGGACGTCTGCCCGAAAATCGCCTGGATGCCCCAGGGGCTGGGGAAGAACCTCTACCATACCCTGTCGGTCTATGAAAACGTCGATTTCTTCGCCCGTCTGTTCGGCCATGATAAAGCCGAACGCGACATCCGCATCAATGAGCTGCTCCAGAGTACCGGCCTGGCGCCGTTTCGCGACCGCCCGGCAGGAAAACTCTCCGGGGGAATGAAGCAAAAGCTCGGCCTGTGCTGCGCGCTCATTCACGACCCGCAGCTGCTGATCCTCGATGAACCCACCACCGGCGTCGATCCTCTCTCGCGGGCGCAGTTTTGGGATCTGATCGACAGCATCCGCCAGCGTCAGCCGGAGATGAGCGTCCTGGTCGCCACCGCTTACATGGAGGAGGCGGAGCGCTTTGACTGGCTGGTGGCCATGAACGCGGGGGAAGTTCTGGCGACCGGCAGCGCCGATGAGCTTAAAGCGCACACGGCGAGTCAGACGCTGGAACAGGCGTTTATCGCCCTGCTTCCCGAAGCCCAGCGCCTGGCGCATAAAGAGGTGATCATCCCGCCGCGCAATGCCGATGAAAGCGAAGTTGCGATTGAAGCGCGCGGGCTGACGATGCGCTTCGGTCAATTTGTCGCCGTTGATCACGTCAACTTTCGCATCGCCCGCGGCGAGATTTTCGGCTTCCTCGGATCTAACGGCTGCGGCAAATCAACAACCATGAAAATGCTGACCGGGCTGCTACCGGCCAGCGAAGGCGAGGCCTGGCTGTTTGGCCAGCCGGTCGACCCCAGGGATATCGAAACCCGCCGCCGCGTTGGCTATATGTCGCAGGCCTTCTCCCTCTATAGCGAACTGACCGTACGGCAAAACCTCGAGCTGCATGCCCGCCTGTTCCACATCCCGGATGCGGAGATCCCGGGGCGGATCGCCGAAATGAGCCAGCGCTTTATGCTGGAAGAGGTTGAGGACACCCTGCCCGCTTCGCTGCCGCTAGGTATCCGCCAGCGCCTCTCGCTGGCGGTCGCGGTGATCCACCGCCCGGAAATGTTAATCCTTGATGAACCCACCTCCGGCGTCGATCCGGTAGCCCGGGACATGTTCTGGCAGCTGATGGTCGATCTTGCGCGTCAGGACCGGGTGACCATTTTTATCTCCACCCACTTTATGAATGAAGCGGAACGCTGCGATCGCATTTCGCTGATGCATGCCGGAAAAGTGCTGGCCAGCGATACGCCGCAGGCGCTAGTGGAGCAGCGCGGATCGGCCAGCCTTGAAGAGGCGTTTATCGCCTGGCTACAGGAAGCGGCGGATGCCGCGCAGCCGCCTGATGCGCAGGCTGCACCGGTTCCCGCGATGGAACATAAAGCCGAAAGCGTGGCGCCGCGTCAGGCGTTCAGCCTGCAGCGCCTGTTTAGCTACAGCCGCCGCGAAGCGCTTGAGCTGCGCCGCGATCCGGTGCGATCGACTCTGGCACTGCTCGGCACCGTGATCCTGATGTTTATTATGGGCTATGGGATCAGTATGGACGTCGAAGATCTGCGGTTTGCGGTGCTCGACCGCGACCAGACCATCAGCAGCCAGGGCTGGTCGCAAAATATCGCCGGCTCACGCTACTTCATCGAACAGCCGCCGCTGCAAAGCTATAGCGAACTGGACAGAAGAATGCGCAACGGCGAGCTGGCGGTAGCGATTGAAATTCCGCCTAATTTTGGCCGCGATATCGCCCGGGGAACGCCGGTGCAGATTGGCGTGTGGGTGGACGGCGCGATGCCGAACCGCGCGGAGACGGTGCGCGGCTACGTGCAGGCCATGCATCTGGCCTGGCTGCAGGAGATGGCCGGTCGCCAGGCCAGCCCCAATCGCGATACCTCTCTGATTTCCATCGAGACCCGCTATCGCTATAACCCGGATGTGAAGAGCCTGCCGGCGATTGTACCGGCGGTGATTCCGCTGCTGTTAATGATGATCCCGGCGATGCTCAGCGCGCTCAGCGTGGTCCGCGAGAAAGAGCTTGGTTCAATCATCAATCTGTACGTGACGCCAACCACCCGCAGCGAATTTCTGCTGGGTAAACAGGTGCCGTATATCGTGCTGGGGATGTTCAACTTCTTCCTGCTCTGCGCGCTGTCGGTTTTTGTTTTTGGCGTACCGCACAAAGGGAGTTTTCTGACGCTCACCCTCGCCGCGCTGCTCTACGTCACTATCGCCACCGGACTTGGCCTGCTGATTTCAACCTTTATGAAAAGCCAGATTGCGGCGATTTTCGGCACCGCGATCATTACGCTTATCCCGGCGACGCAGTTTTCCGGGATGATCGACCCCGTCGCCTCGCTGGAAGGCCCCGGGCGCTGGATTGGCCAGATTTATCCAACCAGCCACTTTCTGACCATCGCGCGAGGAACGTTTTCCAAAGCGCTGAATCTGACCGACCTGTGGGGATCCTTTATTCCGCTGCTTATCGCGGTTCCGCTGGTGCTGGGCCTGAGCGTGTGGCTGTTGAAAAAACAGGAGGGATAATGCGCGGACTACGCAATATTTATAATTTGGGGATGAAAGAGCTACGCAGCCTGCTGGGCGATAAAGCGATGCTGACGTTGATTGTCTTTGCTTTTACCGTCTCGGTTTACTCCTCCGCGACCGTTATGCCGGGTTCGCTGCATCTGGCGCCCATCGCTATTGCCGACATGGATAAGTCGCAGCTTTCATCGCGTATTATCAATGGTTTTTACCGGCCCTGGTTTTTGCCGCCGGCGCTGATCACCGCTGATGAGATGGACGCCGGGCTGGATGCGGGACGCTATACTTTCGCCATCAATATTCCGCCGGATTTCCAGCGCGACGTTCTGGCCGGACGCCAGCCCGAGCTACAGGTTAACGTCGACGCGACGCGAATGAGCCAGGCGTTTACCGGCAATAGCTATATCCAGAATATCGTCACCGGCGAGGTGAACAGCTTTGTCGCCCGCTACCGGGACAACGGTACGCTGCCGGTTGAGCTGGCCGTCAGGATGCGTTTTAACCCGAACCTGGAGCAGGAGCGTTTCGGCGCCGTCATGGCAATTATCAACAATATCACCATGCTGGCGATCGTGCTGACCGGCTCGGCGCTGATACGCGAGCGGGAACATGGTACCGTGGAGCACCTGCTGGTTATGCCGGTCACGCCGTTTGAAATCATGATGGCGAAGATATGGTCAATGGGGCTGGTGGTGCTGGTGGTTTCCGGACTCTCCCTGATCCTGATGGTTCAGGGCGTGCTGCAGGTACCGATAGAAGGCTCGATACCGCTCTTTATGCTTGGAGTGGCCCTGAGCCTGTTTGCCACTACCTCAATCGGCATTTTTATGGGCACGGTGGCGCGTTCCATGCCGCAGCTGGGGCTGCTGATGATTCTGGTGCTTTTGCCGCTGCAGATGCTTTCCGGCGGCTCCACGCCCCGGGAAAGTATGCCGCAGGCTGTACAAGATATTATGCTCACCATGCCGACGACCCACTTTGTCAGCCTGGCGCAGGCCATTCTTTATCGAGGCGCTGATTTCTCTATCGTCTGGCCGCAGTTTCTGACGCTGCTGGCTATCGGTGGCGTGTTTTTTACTATCGCCCTACTGCGTTTTCGTAAGACGATCGGGGAAATGGCCTGAGGCAATACCGATGTCGCGCTCTGCCGGTCGCGGCATCGGCGCTATTTATGGCGATTCATAAAGCGCCGCAGAGCCCAGGTGAATCCCATCGCCATGCTGAACAGGATAAACAGCAGCAGCACCCAGCTGACGGAAATTCTCAGCAGCGCACTTAGCGTCATAAGCGGCTGAAGATACACGGTAAACGAGTGGTCGGTGGGTTTACCCAGAAGAACCATCAATCCATCCGTTAACCAGACAAGCGCCCGGCAAACCAGCCAGATGATCGCCGGCCAGCAGAGCAGGACCAGAAAGGTAAAACGCTCCCGGATATAATGTATCAGTTGGCGCAAAGGAGGCCAGTTAATCAGAAGTTTCATTTATATTCTCATATTGCCAGCCGGTAACATGCACTATTCGTCAAAAGACGTTACCGGGTTAGCTTCCATACAGGCAATGCACCCTATGTTTTTAGCAAATTTGAATTAACTTAAACCAGATCGAGTTAACAAAGTGTTAAGGACACTAAGTCATTTCGCAGAAAAAGTCCAGCTGTTATGCCTGTGTGCTCGGCAGGGGTGAGGGTTTCGTATCTATTTGTTAACCTGATGACTTTAGAATAACTTAAGCGTTATGCGGGTAATATTCTTAATATAATTCCTATTAAATATTCAGAAACGCGTTTATCTCTATTTTTATTTCCATATAACGTTCACGCCAATAAAAACGCACTTACAATAGAATTAATTTATTC
Source organism: Klebsiella sp. RCJ4 (assembly GCF_009025755.1). NCBI lineage: Bacteria > Pseudomonadati > Pseudomonadota > Gammaproteobacteria > Enterobacterales > Enterobacteriaceae > Klebsiella > Klebsiella sp. RCJ4. Next base: position 320 of record NZ_WCIN01000039.1, on the reverse strand, counting down.
ACAGAGTAAATTCCTGGCAGATCAGTTTTCGATAAAAATGAGGTTTAGATAGATCTATGCTATTCGCCGTTACGGCGTTCAGTGATTTTGCCGGCAAGCTCTCCGCACAATTCATCGCTCTCGTTGTGGCGCCAGGTTAAGTACAAAAAACCTTTTATTTCAAAGCAATGGATACTTATTTCGCTTAAGTACTGCGGATGTCCTATCGTGACAAAGGTCTGGTAAAGGATCCCTGCCGGGCTTTTACACGGGATTTCTCAGACGACAAAAACGCAAAAAGCCCATCCGTCAGGATGGGCTCTTCACTTGTTTGATGCCTG